>JAFAVH010000425.1 GCA_019242655.1 Methylobacteriaceae bacterium | reverse complement strand
CGAAAATGATCTTCAAGATCGGCTTTTGCGACCCCCTCGACGAGAACGGTTGTTGCGAACCCGTCCCCATACATGCCGGCGACGTCGGGAGCGAAACACAGGTCGGCCGCCGCGTCGCGCAACTTTGCGAGATCGGCTTCGAATGTGCGCGGATATTTGGAGAAATCTTCGCTCGGCGAAAACTGCGTCGGGTTGACGAAAATCGATACGACAATGCGATCGGCTTCGGCGCGCGCGCATTCGATCAACGAGACGTGGCCGGCATGAAGCGCGCCCATCGTCGGCACCAACGCGATGCGCGCGCCTTCATTGCGCCAGCGCGCCACGATGCTTCGCAAGCCGGCGACGTCACCAACCAGCGCGGGCCGATCCACTTCACCCAATTTTTCGTCCCCTGACCCGCGTGCTAGCGCGTGCGGTTTCCTGCCGCGAACTGGCTCAGGAAAGCAAGATAGGCGGCCGGCAAACCGGCGCTGTCCGCTGCCTGGATCAAACCTTCCATGTAGCTGGCGCGGGGCTTACCGCCGCTTGGCCCGGCGCCGACATAGACGAGTGCCGTGACGGGTCTGCCCTCTTTGCGCAGGACCGGCTGCATGATCTTGCGATAGAGTCCGCGCGCGATGTCTTCATAGCGGTCGAGGGCGGCCACGTCCGCGAGCGCAAGGTCATAGAGAACGCCGTGAACGGTGGAACGCGGGTCGCGTTCCACCGTCGCGTAGCCCGCTTGCAGGATGGCAAAGCGATGGCGCGCGAGCCGCGCAGCCCCAAGATGGCGCGACGCCGGACAGCGCCGCGCCATCGCTGCCGCATCCATGTTCGAGCCATAGGCAAAATAGAGCGGCACGCTATTCAGGCGGCGCTGCAGCCGCTGGCGAAACCGAAATAGATGAGGAGGTGCATATCCCGCCGGCAAGTTGGATGAGCGCAGTCGATGATGCCCGTTATTTCGTCGTAGGGAAAGTTAGAGGCGGATCAACCCAGCGGCGACCTTGCGTATATCGACGCCGCGAGGCGGGGGCGGCGCTCTCTCCAATCCACGATAACGGCAAGCGCCGGCCGGATGTAGGGCATATTCAGCTGCATTGTTGCGAGAGCAGCGGAAGATGTGGTGCTGCCGGCGAAGGTTGCCGGCACACCGTGTCGCGGTGCACCGGGCGCGATTGCGTCCGTTGCACGCGCGAACTCGCGCGTAAGAGTTTGCGGGCGCAACCTTGGTCTCGATCGAACGGTCCACGCGGTGAAGACAGCTTCCATCCTGTTCACCGCGAGACGTAAGCCGGCGCGTCCGTCGGCGCGCCGATCGACACCCAGACATTCTCATTCGTCTGCGACTGGCGTTTGACAAAGCGATAACCGGTCTGAGTCCACGGCCGCACGTCTTCACGCATATTGTCGAGAATAAAGTCGCCTCTGTTTGTCTTCACCGTCAGCACGGCGTGGCCGTCATTGTTCAAATCCTTGACGACGGTCATGAGCAGCGCCTGGCGAGGCAGACCTTCCTCGATCAGGAGCTTGCGCTTTAACAGCGCGTAGTCCTCGCAATCGCCCTTGCCATCGGTCGGATAATCCCACTGGTCGACGACGCCCCAATGTTCCATGTCGGACATTGGCGTGATGTTGGAATTGACCCAGTGGTTGACGCGCTCGATCTCTTTCATCGTCTGCGGCGTCAGATTGACGTCGGTTGCCGGAAGCTCCGGCGCTTCGCATTCGCCGCGATAACGTTGGCAGAAATCGACCCAGCCATAGGGCACACTGGTCGGCCCGCCAACCGGCGCGAAGGTCGATTGCATTACGCCTGCCGCGTTCGACGCGTGAGCGGCGATGAACCCGCCAGTCAGGAGAGCGCTTGCGATCAGCGCCTTTGTTAGAAACCTCAACATGAGCATCCCCGAACCCATGAGCCGAGGATGCAGAGGTCATTTTGAAGTCGATCAAAGTATTATGGTCGTATTTTACGGGCTTCCGTTTAGATTTAGCGGAAGTCGAGGTAAGTATAATCGCGCGTCGCCGAGTTCGATAAAATTGCGCGTATCCTCCCTGGGGCGCGAGAAAAAGGAGAGGAATGGGTCCGGGTCTGGCCAGCGAGCGAGACCTATCTCGATCCCAAGTTTATGCAGGACGCGCAAAGGTTAATGCAGGAGGCCGGGACCGGTTAACGCCGGCGCCGAAACCGCGAAATGATCGCTTCCGCTCGGGCCGCTTCCGATGGTCAGCACGTCAGCACGAGGTGGGTCGCCAGCTCCGTTGGGACCGCCTCCGTCACCCGATAGCCAAGGCTTGGCAGATCAATGCCGGCGAACAGGGATTCACCACGGCCGAGAACGACTGGCGACACGGCCAGGTGCAACTCGTCGATCGATCTTGTGAGCAGGTATTGGCGGATCGTCGAAACTCCGCCGCCGATCTTCACGTCCAGGTCGCCCGCGGCGGCTTTGGCCTGTGCGAGCGCCGCCTCGATTCCGTCGGTAACGAAATGGAAGGTCGTCCCGCCGTCCATCACGATTGGCGCCCGGGCGTGGTGGGTGAGGATAAAGGTCGGTGCGTGATACGGGGGATTATCGCCCCACCAGCCCTTCCAGTCGCGCCCGCCCCAATCATCGCCGGCCGGCCCGAACATATTGCGGCCGAGGATGAAGGCGCCAAAGCCTTCCGCAGCGGAGCGGGCGAAGCGATCGTCAGTCCCACCGTCTTTTCCGATCATCGATCGGAATGTTCGGGTCGGGTAGAATTAATTGTGCAGCTCTCTCCCACCTTTGCCCATAGGATGTTCCAGGCTCTGGTCCGGACCGGCCCCGAAACCGTCGATCGACACTGCAAAACCCCTTACGCGCACTTTACCCATAGCGAACCCTGTTGATTGCGAACTGCATTTACATTCCGGCAAGGCCGCCGCCGACGATCATTGCGTCGAATATGAGATTAGCTGTGGACACTCGCGACCAGGTCTTTGTTCATCACAACGATCCGCCGGTTGTTTCGCTGTAGCCGTTCCACCACACGCCAGCCGAGTTTCGCGTAAAGGCCTTCCGCTGACCAAGTGAAGAGCCACAGTGTTTTGACGCCATTGTCGCGCGCGAAATCCTCGATGAATTTCACAAGCGTCCGCGAGTGGCCATGGCCGCGCGCGGCGCGATCGACGACGAGCGAGGCAAGCCACGGTGTGAGATTGGGCCGGATGTCGAGGTCGTGTTCGACGACCGACGCCGTACCGATCGGTGTCTCGCCTTGCAAGAGAACGAAGGTGCGCGGCAGCCACGTCTCTCGTGGTGCTGGCGTGAACAGGATTTGCGTCTGCTCGAGCGTGCGGCCGGCATAGCTCCAAAATTCTTCGTGCGACCATTTGGCGACGGTCGGCACGAGATCCACCCGATCGCGCAGCGCAACTATCCTCTCGCGCATCGCACCCTCTCCTTCATTCCACGGGGATAGCTCACCGCGAACCGCGTGGCACCCTCGACACGCAATCGCGTTCTCCCTATGTTCAGGCGCTCGGGAGAGCGGCATGCAACTTTATTGGTGGCCGAAGACGCGCAGTCTTCGCGCACTCTGGATGCTCGAAGAAGTGGGTGAGCCCTACGAGCGCGTGCCGGTCAATCTCCAGCAAGGCGGGCAAAAGGATCCGGCTTTCCTTGCGGTGAACCCGATGGGCAAGCTGCCGGCGCTTGCCGATGGCGAGGCAAAGCTCGCGGAATCGGCAGCAATTTGCGCCTACGCCGCCGACAAGTTTCCAGAGGCCGGGCTCGCGCCAGCGATCGGCGATCCGCAGCGCGGCCGCTATCTGCATTGGTTGTTCTTCGCACCGGCTTGCATCGAGCCGGCCTTCGCCCAGAAATTCGCCAAGTTCGAAATGCCGGAAACCTCCGCCGGCTGGGGCTCCTATGACCGCGTCTTCGCAGTGTTGGAGCAGGCGCTGACCGCCGGACCCTGGCTCCTCGGCGAGAATTTTTCCGCCGCCGACGTGATGATCGGCAGCGATCTCTGGTTCGGCATCGAGGTCTTCAAGATCGTCGAGGCGAAGCCGGCCTTCCGCGCTTATGTCGACCATTGCCTCGCCCGCCCGGCTTTGCAGCGTGCGCTCGCCATCGATGCCGCCGGTGTCTGAAGCGCTCACACTCGCCCGGCCGGATCGCGTGTCAGGGGTGCAACCCCCGCAACGCTCAGGCCCCAACCCGGACCTCTCCCCCCAAGGCGGAGGGGAGCTGCAGGCATCGCTGGCCGCCAAGCCGGAGCGCCTCATTCTCGGCGTCGCTGGGTCTGCACTCGGACGCCCCTGGCGTCCTCGCCTCGATGCAGCGGGCGACGCCCGCGCGCTGGCGATCGCGCAGGGGCACGGGCACCCGGATATTCTCGCCCGCGTGCTTGCCGGACGCGGCGTCACCCACGAGACCGCCGTCGCCCATCTAGACCCGACGGTGCGGGCGCTGATGCCGGAGCCGTTCACGCTGCAAGGCATGGAGGCGGCCGTTGCGCGCTTGGTGCGCGCGATCGAGGCGCGCGAGACGGTCGCGATTTTCGGCGATTATGACGTCGATGGCGCCTGCTCCGCCGCGCTTCTCGCCGGCTTCCTCGATGCGGCGGGATGTCCGCGGCTGATCCACATCCCCGACCGCATTTTCGAGGGCTACGGCCCGAACATCGCGGCGATCGAGATTCTGAAAAGACAGGGCGCGACCCTGCTCGTTTGCGTCGATTGCGGGACGACGAGCCACGGCCCGCTGGCGCAAGCTCGGGCGCTTGGGCTCGACGCGATCGTCATCGATCACCACCAGGCGCCGGAGGTTCTGCCCGAGGCGATCGTCGTCAATCCGAACCGGCTCGACGATCTCTCCGGCCTTGGCCAGCTCTGCGCCGCCGGCGTGGTGATGATGGTGATGGTGGCGTTGAATCGCGCCCTGCGCGAGCGCGGCTTCTGGACGGGTGACCGCCCCGCGCCCGACCTCCTCACCGCCCTTGATCTTGTTGCGCTCGCAACCGTCGCCGACGTTGCGCCGCTGATCGGCCTCAACCGCGCATTCGTCATCAAGGGCCTCGGCGCGATGCGTGCTCGATTGCGGCCCGGCCTCACCGCGCTCATCGACTGTGCACGCCTTAATGAGCCGCCGCGGCCCTATCATCTCGGCTTTCTTCTCGGGCCCCGCATCAATGCCGGCGGACGCATCGGTGATGCATCGCTTGGCGCGAAGCTGCTTTTGTGCGGCGACCCCGACGAAGCAGCCCGCATCGCTGCCGAGCTCGATCGCCTCAACGGCGAGCGCCGCCTCGTCGAGAAGGCTGCGCTGGAATCCGCGCAGAAGATGGTACTGGAGGCTCAGGCAATCGAAAGCGAGCGAAGTGTCATCATTGCCGGCGCGGAGGATTGGCATCCCGGCGTCATCGGCCTCGTCGCGGCACGTCTACGCGAGCGCTTCGACCGTCCGGCTTTCGCCATCGCGTTTGCTGGTGAGATGGGCACCGGCTCGGGTCGCTCGATCCCGGGCGTCGATCTCGGCGGCGCCGTGCGGAATGCGACCGAGGCGGGGCTTCTGGAAAAAGGTGGCGGCCACGCGATGGCCGCCGGCATCACGCTGCGCCGCGACCAACTTGCGGCGTTCCGCGATTTTCTGGAGGTGCAGATCGGCCCCTCGGTTGCAGCCGCCCGCGCCGACGCCTCCCTTAAAGTGGACGCCGTGCTCACCGCTGCCGGCGCAACGCCTGAGATTGTACACCTCATCGAAAAGGCCGGGCCGTTCAACTCCGGCAATTCCGAGCCCATCATCGTCGTGCCCGGTCACCGGGTGGAACAGGTCTCCGAGATCGGCGACGGTCACCTACGCATGTGTCTCACCGGCGACGACGGCGGCAAGCTTGAAGCCTTCGCCTTCGGCGCGCTCGGGCGGCCGCTCGGCGACGCGATCCTCGCCGCCCGCGGCGAACGCGCGCATGTTGCCGGCCATCTCACGCTTGACCGTTGGGGCGGCGGTGAACGTGTCAGGCTGCGCGTTCTCGATATCGCGCACGCGGGCCTTCGCCGCAGCTGACGTGCTCGCCAGCGTTCTTGCCAGTCGGGTGCGGCGACACTAATGTCCGCGCCGTTCCGATGCCATCTCGGCGTCGTCGCTCAGCGCCCATCGTCTAGCGGTCTAGGACGTCGCCCTTTCACGGCGAAAACAGGGGTTCGAGTCCCCTTGGGCGCGCCATTTTAAAGCGACGCGCTATGTTCTTCTCAGCAACACGGCTTGTGCTCGCTCTGCATTCGCACCAGCACGGGCGAACTGGCATCCTCGGAGACTGCAGGACCGCATGATTTACGTCTTGGGTTACATTGCAACATTGCTGGTCTTCGGCATCATCGATGCTGCATGGCTCACAACAATGGGAAGCGTTCTCTACAAGCCCACGCTTGGTGACATTCTGACGCCAAGCATACGTATCGGGCCGGCGATCGCATTTTATCTCATTTTCCCGATCGGCATCCTCATCTTCGGTGCGCTGCCGGCCGCACGAGCCACGTCGCTCGCGACTGCCCTGCTCTATGGCGCGCTGTTCGGCGCCTTCGCTTATGGAACCTACGACCTGACCAATTACGCGACGCTCCGCAATTGGACTGCGCAGATCACTCTGATCGATATCGTTTATGGTGCGATTGCATCGGCAATTGCGTCGGGCGCGGGATATTACGCGTTGCGCGCTGCCGGAAACTGGATCGGTCAATCGCCTTCCTGATTCAGCTCGTCGGCGCGAGCCGGTAATGGCTGACGCTCCAAATCTCGCCCTCGGCATGGCCGAAAAGACCCATCGTCGCGAGGAAGAATAGCCGCCAGCGGCGGTGCCAAATGCGCCAATTCGTTCCATACGTTTCGATGAGGCTTTTCCGCACCTCCGTCTCGCATGCGTCATAGTTTTTGAGCCAGGCTTCGGCGGTTCGCTCGTAATGCAAGCCGCTCCATCGCCATTCGGCCTCAACGCTAAACAGGTCCGAAAATTGGCGGATAAAGTTGTGGCTCGGCATGACGCCTCCGGTAAAGAAATGCTGCGCGATCCAATCGCCCTTGTTGTTGTGATCGAACCGGTAGGGTGCGTCGCGATGGGTGAAGACGTGCAGGAAGGCGCGCCCGTCAGGCGAAAGGCAATTGCGCAAACGCGTCAAAAGCGCGCGCCAATTCGACATATGCTCGAACATCTCGACGGAGACAATTCGGTCGAACTGACCCTCTGGCACGAATTCGTTCATGTCGGCGGTCACGACCGTCAGATTGCGCAATCCGGCAACGTCGGCCTGATGCGTGATGAATCGTCGCTGCGATTGCGAGTTCGAGACCGCGACAATCGACGCATTCGGATAATGCGCCGCCATCCAGAGCGAGAGCGATCCCCAGCCGCAGCCGAGCTCGAGGATGCGTTGCCCGTCGGCTAGAGCGGCGTGCTCCACGGTTGCCTGCAAGGCGGCCTCCTCGGCGACTGCAAGCGGCGTCTTTTCATCCGCGAACCAGCAGCACGAATATTTGAGACGCGGCCCGAGCACGGCGGAAAAGAAATCGGCGGGCAATTCATAGTGCTGCGCATTCGCCGCGGCAGTGTGCGAGGCGATCGGGAAAGCGGTCATCTCGCGCGCAAACCGAGCGTCCGCGCTGGCGCGGTCCGGCTGCAGGCTCGCATGGGTGCGACCGACCAGATGGTCGATCACGCGGCGTGTGGCAAAGTCGGGAAGTGGAAGCCGCTCCCCGAGCGACAATGCAAGGGGCAGAAGGTTCATACGCGGCGCCGTTCGCGCGGCGGCGCGGGGAAGAACGCATTGGTGCGCGACTGATACTCGCGGAAGGCGTCGCCACGAACGGCGAGCATGTGTGCCTCCAGCGGCGGAATCCCGGACACATAGACGAGAAGCCAGTACATGCACGCGGGGCCGGCTAAGGCCATCCACCCCCATGAATAGCTGCCGCCAATATCGCTGGCGATCAGCGGATAAGCCAGCCAACCGAACCACTCAAAGAAATAATTCGGGTGGCGCGACCAGCTCCATAACCCGACATCGCAAACACGCTTCCTGTTCGCCGCGTCTTTGTTGAATTGCCGAAGCTGCGCATCGCTTATGCCTTCGCCGACGATCGCAACGAGCAGGACGAGCGCGCCAAGTCCATCCTGCACACGGAATTGCGGCAGCGGATTTGCCGCCGCGAGCAGGATCGATAGAGCAAGCGGAATACTGACAAGAGTTTGCTTCTGCACCAGCCAGAACATCTGCCGCGGCGCATCACGCCCCCATTCACGCTGCAGCTCTGCATAGCGCGGATCGTCGGTGATCCCGCGCGTACGCTGCGCGATATGCATGCCGAGTCGAAGCGCCCAGACGCCGATGAGCGCCGCTACAAGATATGGCCTGATCGCGGCGCCCGTGAACGCGGCTGCCGTCAGCGAGCCGATGCCTCCGATCGCCCCGAGCCCGAACGTCCAGATCGTGTCGATCCACCCCGAATTTCCCGTTCGCCGCCAAACGATCCAGCTGAGCGACATGATCAGGAACAGGGCGAGACTGACGGCAGCCAGCATCTCCAAAAAGACAAGGAGCGTCATGACGCTTCGCACCTCGCAAGACGAACGTGCGCACGAGCAGCCGCAACATCGCGAATAAACGCATCAACGTCGTCGAGCACCGGCGCGAGAAAGCGGAGCGGCGGCGCGAACGCGCCAATGATCGTCAGATGTCGAACGCGGCGATAACTTATGACCCGCGCTTTCGAGCCTGCCGCTACAAGCTCTTGGGCGAGCCGAGCGGAATTGCGCGGACTGACCGCATGATCGCGGACGCCGGTCAGGAGCAGGACGGGGGCTTCGCCACCGCGCACAAAGTTGGTCGGCTGCGTCTGCGCGCGATTGGGACCGCCGAAAATCGTCTTCAGGGTTGCATCGCGGATCGGGAGGAAATCATACGGTCCGGCAAGACCGACGAACCCTGCTAAATCGGCTCGAGGCTGGAGACCTTTTGCCGACAACCATTGATCGTCGAGTGCCAGCATTGCCGCGATATATGCGCCGGCGGAATGGCCGGCGAGGAACAGCAAATCCGCATCGCCGCCAAAGCGAGCTGCATTGGCCCACGCCCAGGCCACGGCAGCTGCGCCGTCGCGGAGAAAGTCGGGGAAGCGCACATCCGGATAAACGCGGTAATCGGGAATGATCGTGATATAGCCGCGCCGCGCCAGCGCATGTCCGACAAACCGATACGCCGCTTTCGAGCCGCTCTGCCAACTCCCGCCATAGAAGAAAACCACGACCGGCATCCGCTCGCCGCCACGTGGTTGATAGGCGTCAAGCGTTTGCCGGGGCTCCGGTCCGTAGGGGAGTGTATCTGACGTCCTGAGGCCGGCATCGGAGGAGAAGAAATTCAGCAGATCGGCGGGCGTCCAACCGGTTGTCACGCGTGCATCTCGCTCTGTCGAATTACAATCGGACGAGCGGCTGCATCAGCCGGCCAACCCAACCCTGCAGCAGCAACTTCCCCTGCAGCGCGACGACGCAAATACAGGGCTCGCCGGCTTCGACGATCGGGGTGTGCTCGACATTTTCGTCTGCTTCGTCGAAATCGCCGGGACCATAGCGGCCGAGATGATGACGAAAAGCGCCTTGCAGAATGCAGGTCCATTCCGGGCCGGAATGGGTGTGATGTGGAAGGCGTGTCCCGGGTTCCGCCTTCAACAGGAACACGCTTGTTTCGCCGTCTCCCACCGTTTCGACCGAGCGGCGATAGACGCCCGGGCCAAGCCATTTCCATTTGCCGAGCTTGTACGCGCTTAACGGGCCGGCAAATTCATCATTGCCGATGCGAGGATCAGCCGCCGTATCAACGTGAGCTTGATCGAGCCGCTTGAGCGTGGACGCAAGCGCATCGGGATTGAGCTGGGTGGGCTCCGCTTTGTCCAGGAGGGCACCCCCAACGCATTCGAAAGCGCGTATTGTCCGACGGCAGGCCGGGCAAAGCGCCGCATGCGTCGCGACCACGAGCGCGCGACCCGCATCGAGCGTTCCCGCTGCATAATCGGCGAGCGCCTGATCGGAGGGGTGATGCCGCAAGCTCACACCACGTCTCCGAGGAGCTCACGTAGGCGGGCAGCTGCAAGGCGCAACCGCGATTTTACCGTGCCAATCGGGAGTCCGAGAAGGTTGGCAATCGCACCATGCGGTCTGCCTTCGAAAAACGACAGCTCCACGACTCGTAACTGGTCTTTGGACAGTTTCCGCAGGGCCGCCCGCACGCGCTCACCGCTTTGCAAGTCCGACATCACCTGGTGCGGCGTGGGCGGAGCCTCGCGATCGTCCACGTCGAAATGTGCCCGGCCTCGCCCGCGCTGATCCCGGCGAGCCTCATCGATGAGCAGATGCCGCGCGATCGCATAGACCCACGCGGACGGGTTTGCTTTGGCGGCGTCAAAATAGGCTGCTTTCCGCCACACCGTAACTAATGTTTCCTGCGCGAGATCTTCGGCGAGATCTGCCGGTGCACCGCGGCGTATCAGCATCGTCTTTATGCGCGGTGCATAAAAATCGAACAGCGCTGCAAAGGCCTGACGGTCACCGGACTGTGCGATTGCCGCGATCAGTTCTGCCGGCGAGCAATCGATACCGGTAGCACGTTGATCACTCACATGCGCCCTGCGTCTGGAACGCGCCCACTGACAAATGGGCCGGGAAAAACTCCCCGGGCGTGTGGCGGGATATCGGAAAAATCGGGCATGCAAGGCGTTCACGCCATTCTTTACGTGAAAGGCGGCCATTTGGATCACCGGGTGATCCAAATGGCCGCACCGTCCGTATTGATCGTTGGGACATGGCGGTCGGGACCCTCCTCTGACCCCCCAGAGAGTGACTGATGAAGGCATCAAGCCGGGCTCGGCAGAAAATAGCAGTCATCGGCGCAGGTATCTCCGGCATGTCCGCGGCTTGGCTACTCAGCCGCTCCGCGGACGTGACGCTCTTTGAGCAAGATAATCGCCTGGGCGGCCATTCCAATACGGTCCCGGCTGCACTCGGCGATGCCGTTATTCCTGTCGATACCGGTTTCATCGTCTACAATCGCGAGACCTACCCGAACCTGCACGCTTTGTTTGACCATCTCGGCGTGGAGACGCATGCGACCAACATGTCCTTTGCCATTTCGCTCGCTGGCGGCAAATTTGAATATGCCGGGTCCGATCTGCTTGGCCTGTTTGCTCAGAAGCGGAATCTCGCGCGGCCCCGCTTTTGGTCGATGCTCCGGGACATCCGGCGCTTTTATGCTGAAGCGACGGGAGATGCCGCCGACCCCGCCAATTCGACCATCACTCTCGGCGAATATCTCGAAAGCAAGAGCTATGGGGCCGCCTTCTGCGAGGACCATCTGCTGCCGATGGCGGCCGCGATCTGGTCTGCGCCGGTGGATGTCCTGCGGAACTTTCCCTTCACCGCGTTTGTCCGCTTTCAGCAGAATCACGGACTTTTGCAAATCAGCAACAGGCCGGCTTGGCGTAGCGTCGTTGGCGGCAGCCGCATCTATATCGATCGGCTGATGCGAGATTTCGGCGGTCACATTCGCGTGAACTGCGGCATCGAACATATTAGCCCTCAAGCGGATGGTGTCACGCTTTGCATCAGTAGCAGAACATGCGAGCATTTCGATCAAGTCATCATCGCGACGCATGCGGATCAAGCACTCGCAATGCTGTCCGGTCCGACGCCTGACGAGCAGCATTTGCTCGGCGCGTTTGAGTACACGCGGAACGCCGCCATACTCCATTGCGACGAGACATATATGCCGTGTCGACGCGCCGCTTGGGCGAGCTGGAATTATGTGCAACGGTCGGCGCAGGCACCCGCCTCCACATTGACGGTCACCTATTGGATGAATCGACTGCAGGAGCTTCCGACCACCAGAAATCTATTCGTCACCCTAAATCCCCCTCATGACCCTCGCGAAGGAACCGTTCTACATCGCGAGACCTACGAACATCCCGTGTTCAATCATCGTGCAATGACGGCGCAACGCGAGCTTTGGTCCCTGCAGCAACGCCGGCGGCTTTGGTTCTGCGGCGCCTATTTCGGCTCCGGCTTCCATGAGGACGGTTTGCAGGCGGGACTCGCCGTTGCCGAGGCGATCGGCGGCATTCGCAGGCCGTGGAATGTTCCCGACGAATCCGCCCGAATCGTTATAGGTTCTGCCCCTGTTTCCCCTGTTTCGCAGGTGGCGGCGTGACCTTTCGCTCAGCCTTGTATGTAGGTTTCGTGAATCATCGCCGCTTCCGCCCGCGCGCGCACCATCTGAACCACCGCATGTTCTGGCTGCTTCTCGACCTTGACGAGATCGAGGTTCTGCATCGCGGGCTCCGCTTGTTTTCGCATAACCGCTTTAATGCCGTAAGCTTCTACGATGGGGATCATCTTGACGGCGATTTTCCCGCTCTGCGGGACCGCGTCGAACGGTTGCTGCGTGAAGCCGGCATAAAATCCAGCCGGGGCGTCATCAAGCTCTTATGCATGCCGCGTATTTTTGGCTACGGCTTCAATCCCCTGAGTATTTACTTTTGTCACTCCGAGCACGGGCCGCTCGACGCGATCATTCATGAAGTCCATAACACATTCGGCGAACGACATAGCTATGTGACGCGCGTGAAAGATGCGGAAGGTGCGGTGCTGCGTCACCATGCGAAAAAACGCTTCTACGTTTCGCCTTTTTTGGACATGGGAATAGAATATGCATTCCGCGTGAGCGCACCCGCGAAGCGAGTCACGGTCAGCATTCAAGGGCGCGACGCGGATGGGCCCATCATCGCTGCAGCTCTCTCGGGACTACGCCGTCCGCTGACCGACAGGGCGTTGGCTGCACTGCTGATCTCGATGCCGCTGCTCACGTTGAAAGTCATCGCTGCGATCCATTGGCATGCGCTTCAACTTTGGTGGAAAGGGATCAAGCTGCGTCCGCGGCCTGACGCGCCGGTATCGGCGGTGACACTCTTGCAATCAGGCGATCTACAGGAGTCCAAGGAAGCGCATGGACTTTGACGATTCACCTACGCCCTTCTTGGACACTTCGTCGGAAATGCAGCGTGACGGCAGTCTTGCCCGCTTCTTTGTCGCAAGATTGTTGCCGCGATTAGCCTATGGGCGATTGCGGTTAGTGCTACCGTCCGGGGAATGTTTGGAGTGTTGCTCTGCGGCACCTGGCCCCCGGGCCACGATCGTCGTCAGCAGCTGGCGGGCTTTGTGGCGGATATGCGTAGAGGGTGAGCTTGGGCTCGCAAGAAGTTACATCGAGGGAGGCTGGTCGACGCCGAGTCTCGATGCGCTTTTCGCTCTTGGCGTTGCCAACGAAAAAGAATTGGCGCCTTCGACCGACGGTTCGTTGGGCGTGCGCGGCATGGCCCATGTTCGCCATTGGCTGAACGCAAATACGAAGCGCGGCAGCCGACGAAATATCGCCGCGCACTACGATCTCGGAAACGCGTTCTATTCGCCGTGGCTCGACGCTGGAATGAACTATTCGTCCGGACTTTTTCACACCGGAAAAGAGACGCTCGAAGAGGCTCAGGCGGCCAAGATCGCCCTTGCTGCGGACATGCTCGAGCTGAGGGGTGATGAGCATGTGCTGGAAATCGGCTGCGGCTGGGGCTCCATGGCAGAGTGCTTAGTGCGTTCACATTGCCGCGTGACCGCGCTCACCCTTTCACAAGAACAGCTCGCATATGCACGCAAGCGGCTTGCAAGCTTGCCTGCGTCCACGTTCGATCTGCGTCTGGAAGACTACCGCGAAACGCAAGGAAGCTTTGATCGCATCGTATCGATCGAAATGCTGGAAGCCGTGGGCGAGCGCTACTGGCCGCTCTACTTCAAGAGATTGCGCGACATGATCCGCCCGGACGGAGCCGTCGTTCTTCAAGTGATCACGATCACCGAGCGAGACTTCGCGCAATATCGGCAGCGGCCCGACTTCATCCAGTCGTTTGTTTTCCCCGGCGGCATGCTTCCGACGATAGCCGCCATACGTCGTGAGGCCGCGCGGGCAGGTTTCGAGATTGCCGCGCATCGGGCTTTCGGGCCGTCCTATGTCTGCACATTGCGTGAGTGGCGCAACCGATTCCTGGCAGCTTGGCCCGATTTGGAATGTCTTGGGTTCGACCAGCGCTTTAAGCGTTTGTGGACATATTACCTCGCCTATTGCGAGATGGGGTTCACATCGGAAAAGCTTGATGTCGGGACGTTCAAACTAATTCCGATTTGACTGTGTTTGCGTGGCGCTCGGAATCTGTCAATCCGTGAACGTGAATTCGGGCTATTCCATGCCGGCGTTCACGTCTTCTTCCCTGACAAATCATTCGAGCGTGCGCTCCAACGCGAATCTGCGGATACCCCTTTGCTGCGCTTCGTCGATCGCGTCGGGATAACCGGCATCCGCATAACGCATCACGCCAAGCGCCGTGTCGTTCGACAAAGCCAAAGCGAGCCTTGAAGCGGCGTTCTCGGAGCCGTCCGCGACAAGGGTGACCCCCGCGCTCGTCATGTAACCCGAATACCCGCCGCCGCCCGAATGGATGGCGACAAGATCGGCTTTCGAAGCGCAAAGCATCATGGCGTCAATGAGAGGCCAATCGGCAATGGCATCCGATCCGTCCTTCATGTTCTCTGTCATGATATTGGGATGCGCCATCGCGCCGGCATCGAGGTGATCGCGGGTGAAGGCCACCGGACCATCGAGTTTTCCGGTCTGCACGAGGTCGTTGACAGCGAGCGCGAGTTCGGTGCGCTCTTTATGCCCGAGCCAGGCAATGCGTGCGGGTAGTCCCTCGATTGGGATATGCTGGCGTGCGAGCGATATCCAGTTCGTCAGCACTTTGTTGTCGGGGAACATCGATACGACAAGATCGTCGATTCGGGCGATATCTGCCGGACTGTTCGTCAGCGAAATCCAGCGAAACGGCCCGATGCCGCGTGCGAAAAGCGGACGCAAGAATGCCTCGGTGAAGATCGGGATGTGGAATGCATCCGCGACTCCGCCTTCACGAGCTTGCGTGCGAATGAGGTTGCCATTGTCGAAAACGACGGCGCCTTTTTTCTGAAAGCCCAGCATCGCTTCGACATGTCGGGCGATGGACGCGCGGCTCTCGGCCATCAGCGCTTTCGGGTTGCTTTTGCGCATCGCGCGGGCTTCGTCGAGCGAACGCGAGGCCGGCACATAGCCGTAGACGAGATCGTGCGCTGATGTCTGATCGGTGACGACATCCGGAATGATGCCGCGCGCGAGAAGCTCCGGATAGATATCGGCGGCATTGGCACAGAGACCGATCGACAGCGCGCGCCTCTCCGCACAGGCGTCGCGGATTTCGGTCATCGCCTCGTCGAGGCTAGTCGCCGCGCGATCGAGATAACCGACGGAAATGCGCTTGCTGATGCGCTCCGGATCGATGTCAATGCAGAGGATCGCGGCACCCGCGAGTCGGCCGGCGAGAGGCTGGGCACCGCCCATGCCGCCAAGTCCCGCGGTCAGAATGAATCGGCTCGCAAGATCACCGCCGAAATGCCGCTCGGCAATCCGCATGAAGATTTCGTAGGTGCCCTGAATGACGCCTTGCGAGCCGATATACTGCCAGTCTCCGGCGGTCAGGCCGCCCCAGCAGATCAAGCCCTTTGCTTGCAGATCGTAAAAGACCTCCGCCTTCGCCCATTGGCCGACAATGTTGCAATTGGCCATGATAACGAGCGGCGCGTCGCGATGTGTCTTCACGAGGCCGATCGGCTTGCCAGACTGGACAATCAGCGTGTCTTCTTCGTCCATCGTCTTCAGCGCGTCGACGATGGCGTCGTGCGAGGGCCAATCGCGCGCCGCTTTGCCGAGCGCCGCATAGACGACGAGGTTTTCGGGGTCCTCGCCGACAGCGAGGACATTCTCGAGAAGCCGCAGCAATCCTTCCTGCCGCCAACCGCGACACCGCAGCGCGTTGTGGGAGGTGACGGTGAACGTGCGCTTCACGCCGCGTCCTTGAGAGCATATTCGGCAAGCGGAATGCCAAGCGCCTTTTCGACGATCGGATACACGCTCGGGTCCTTGACGCTCGAGCTCAGCGGGATCACGTCTTTCGAGATACACAGGACGTGCAGCTTGTCGCCCTCGCGCACGTGACCGGCCGAGATGGGGCGCCCGGAATCGTCCAAGGTCGTGATCACGTCGGGGAAGGTAGCCGTACGCGCGCCGTCACCGTCCTCGACGGCCATATATTCGTTCATGACATGAATCCGGCAGGCGCGCTTGCCGTTCGTCGCGGTGATCGTGCCGACGTCGAACGCCTCCTTGGTATAGACGATGGATTTGTTCGAGACGCGCCCTTCAAACACGATCTTCCCCTTCATCGTCGAGCAGATCGCATCGATGACGGCGCTGCCGCCCTTCGGCTCCGCGGCGATGATCGCTTCACCGAGCGATAGCGCGAGCGAAATGCCGCCGAGCGCGGCGTGCTCACGCACGTAGGATGCGCGTAGCGGATTACGGCAAGAGGCGATAAAGCCGCCGGCCATATCCGCGGCGGTGCGCAAGACCGGCGAAATCTTTGCCGTGGCACCGCGCACGACAAGCTCGATATACTGGTTCTTGGCGCGATTGCCGCCGACCGCCGTCTGGATCATAACCTCAGGCGAATTCGCCATGCCGAGCGATCCCATGTCGCCCGTGGGATGCGCTCTCACATCGCCGACCGCATCGATAACTTTCGTGCCGAGGATTGCGCCGGGCAACCACGCATTAAGCGTGCTCGACATGCCGTTCTGGCCGATGATGAGGCCGTAGATCGGTGCGCCGAGCGCTTCCTGCAGCAGTTTCACGGCGTTCACGTAATCGACGCCGAACATCTGCCACTCGGTTGTGCCGCCCGGTGCGCCGATTGCCGCCGCGGTGGCGATCCAGGCGTCGTCCGGCACCTCGTCCATCGAAACAAGTTCCGGCTCGCCGGCATTGATCGCAGCCGTGCCGAGCATGAGGCCGTGGTCGACCCAGCCGCCGCCGCCCGCGGCAAACACCGAACCGCCCTTTACGGCCGCCTGCACGTCGTTGGCTCTGAGAACGCGTCCCATTCGTCAATCTCTCCCGTTCTTTGCCGCGCCGCGATCGATCGCGAGGATCGCGCCGAGCATCGCGGCTGCTCCCGCGGCGAGTTCGCCGGGCTCGGCCCATTCTTCGGGGCAATGGCTTCGCCCGCCGCGGCAGGGTGTGAAGACCATCGCAGCAGGCGCAATCCGCGAAAAGTGCACGGCATCATGACCGGCGCCGCTCGCCATGCGCCGATGTGTCAGACCAAGCGCGTCCGCCGCTTCAGTGAGGGCGTTGCACAGCGCGGCATCTCCCTGCGCCGGGAGGACGTCGGATAATGTCGTGATGGCGGTAAGCTCGGCGCCGTTCTGCGCCGCGACGTCAGGCATGCGCTCGCGCAGACGCGCGACGAAATGCTCCATTGTCAGACGCCGCTCAGCGCGCGCGTCGACGATCAGCCGGACCGAACCGGCGATAACATTCGCGGCATTCGGTTCCACATGCATTTCGCCGATCGTTGCGACGAAATAACCTTCGCTGCGATCGGACATTTCCAAAGCGAGATCGCGCAGTGCAGACATGATCGCTGCCGCAGCCACGAGCGCATCGCGACGCAGATGCATCGGTGTCGTGCCAGCGTGGTCGGCCCGGCCAGCAACAGTCAACTCGAGACGGGTGATACCGGCTATTGTCTCGACGATGCCGAGATCGACGATTTCGGTTTCGAGAACAGGACCCTGCTCGATATGAAGTTCGAGATAGGCCGCGATATCGGATCGTTTCGCTTGTGCAAGGCGGTCAGGATCGCCGCCAACACGCCGCAGTGCGTCGGCGACCTGCTCTCCGCCCGGCCCGACATGGGCGAGCATCTCATCGGTCAGACTGCCAGCGATGGCGCGCGAGCCGACACAGGAGATACCGAAAGCGCTCACCTCTTCGGCGAGACAATCGATGACTTCGAGATCGTGATCGAGAACGTGTCCTCGCTCATCGAGCGAGCGGGCAACTTCAAGTGCGGCGAGCACGCCCGCCGTGCCATCGAAGCGGCCTCCCGACGGCACCGTGTCGGAATGAGATCCGATGACGATCGTGCCGTTTCCTGGCTTTGCTCCGGGACGGCGTCCGATCAAATTGCCGCCCGCATCGATACGCGTCGCCAATCCGGCGTTCTCGAAACGTTGTTTGAGCCACGCGCGTCCCTCAAGGAACAGCGGTGTGAAAGAGCGGCGCGTGTAGGGTTTGTTCGGGTCGGTAATTTCCGCCAGCGCCATCAGGTCGGACCAGAGACGCGCCTCGTCGACGGGAAGGTTGGACGCTTTCACGCCGCGGCGCCGAGGGCCGCCTTGCGCGGTGCAAGGCCACTTGCCGGCGTCGTAAACCGGCCTGTACCGGGTTCGGCGAGGACGTCACGCCCGTCGAACACCTTATGGCCGCGCAGATACGTCGCCTCGACACGCCAGGGCATCTCAATCCCGTCGTAAGGACTCCAATCGACGACGTTATGTCCGCTCGCCGCCGCTCGGTACCGGTGGGGCGCGCGTTTCATCACCGCGATGTCTGCGTCGCAACCGACGTCCAGCGCGCCTTTCTCGAACAGCCGGAAATGTCGCGCGGGGTTGCGCGCGAGCAGGATCGCGGCGTGTGTGAACGGAAGGCTGCGCTCCTCGAGCCCTTTGATGAGGAGCGGATACATCGCCTCGAGCCCCGGCACGCCCGAGGAATTGTTGAGCATAATGGGGTCGGACTTCCGGTCACGCGACCAGCTGACGTGATCCGTAGAGACGATCGTCACATTGCCAGCAGCGACGTGTCCCCAAAGGCTTTCCACCTCGGCGCGCGGGCGGATGGGCGGATTGATCTTGGCAAAGCCGCCGAGCCGCGCAACGTCGTTTTCCTCGTCGAGCACGAGATAATGGATGCAGGCTTCGATCGAAGCATGCGCGCCCTGCTTCTGGTATGCCGCACAGAGCTCGTAGCCGCGGCCGAGCGAGCAATGCACGACATGTGTAGGACAGCTCGTCGCAAGTCCGATCTCGTAGACTTCGGCCATTGCCAAAGTCTCGGAAATCGCCGGCCGGCTTGCACCGTGGGCACGATAATCCGTGACGCCACTCGCCTCGACGGCAGCGATTGCGGCGCGGACAATTTCGTCGTTCTCGTTATGCACGCCGGCGGCCAATCCCGTCGGCGCAATGGCCGAGAAGAAGCGATAAAGCTGTTGCGGCGGAATGCGCGGGAACCGCTCTGGGTGCGTACCGAACGTAGAGAACTTGAAGGCGCAGGCACCCGCCTCAACGAGTTCCTGCACCTCGCGCCCATTCGAACTCGGATGCAATGTGGCGTAAAGCGCAAAGTCGACGCGCGCCTGTTGCGCGGCCGTCTGCGCCTTTCGTGACAGACGTTCGCCGGTGCAAATCAATTCACCGTCATCATACGGCATGTCGACAATCGTGGTTACGCCTCCGGCCGCAGCCGAACGAGTCGACCAGATGAAGTCTTCCTGGCCTTTTTGGCTACGGCTGTGAACTTGCCCGTCGATGGCGCCAGGAAGCACAAGACAGTCGCGATAGTTTTCTACAATCGCTGCGCCCGGACCTTCGCCTTGCCCGACTTGTGCAATTTTTCCGTTCGCGACGGCGACAAAACCGTCGTCGATGACCTGATCGGAAAGAACGATGCGGCCGTGTACAACGCGATCAATCGCGTTCATCCGATGTCTCCAGAATGGCGTCTTCTTCAAAGAAGACCCCGCGTGCTTGCCTGATGTCGCGCCTCAAACCCGTGCGGACATCTGGTAAGCTCCTTTTCAGAACTTTTCGCGCCGCAGTGCAAGGGGCTACCCGTTCTATTGGCCCATATCCGGCAAACCCTGGGCGAAGTTCGGCTTCAAAAGCACATGCAAGGTTGTGGAGCGTTGGCTTCAATCCCTAGGGGTATTCGTACGTTGCCGGCTGCTCCTCTTTCGCACTGCGGCGAATGTGCCTATGCTTACGCCCCGATGTGGCCCGCAGCTTGCTGCTGTGGCCGGCGCGCAGGCAATCGAGGGAAGTAAGAATGCTAAACTTTGGTCGTGGCCTTTTTGGCGCGCTCGCCGTGCTTATCAGCCAAGCAGCGCTTGCCGACGTGAAGATCGGCTTTCAGGCGCCTCTAACGGGATTGGCTGCGACCGACGGCAAGTCTTCCAAAATTGCAGCAGAGATCGCCATCGACGATCTCAATGCAGCCGGCGGCGTGCTTGGTCAAAAGTTCGAACTCGTGACTTATGACGACCAGGCAAAGTCCGATCAGGCGATTTTTACCGCCAACAAGCTTGTTGGCGATGACGGCGTTAAATTTGCCATCTCCGGCAGTTATTCCGCAGCCGGCCGCGCCGCCGCGCCGATATTCCAGAAGGCGGGTGTCGTCTTCATCTCATCCTACGGCGTACATCCCGATATAACGAAGGCAGGTGACTATTGTTTCCGGCTGGTGCGGCTTGGGCCGCCGCAAGGGCGCGCAGCGGCATATTTCATTGCCGACAAGCTGAAACTGAAGAAGGCTTCCGTGATCAGCATGGACAATGATTACGGCGAGGCGACGCTGCAGGGCTTTCTCGGCGACGCCGAGAAGAACGGAATAAAGGTCGTCAACAAATACAATTACTCGCTGCAGGATCGGCAGTTTGGCCCGATCGTCGCCGGTGTCAAACGCGACGATCCCGAAGTCATCTACGCCACGGGATATTTCTTTACGGCGGGGCCGCTTGTCGCACAGCTGCGCGCCGGTGGCGTCAAGGCGCCGATCGTCGGCTCGCAGGCGTTCGATTCCGGCAAATTTATCGAGATCGCCGGTGCGGCTGCGGAAGGCGTCTATGTCATCGACGGCTTTGACCGATACCGGAAGGATTCCAAGCTTGAACATTTCACAGCGGAATTCCAGAAGCGCGCTGGATATCCCCCGGAAGGCGTGGCAGCGGAAGTCTATTCCTCGTTCGACATCCTTGCGGATGCGATGAAACGGACAGGAAGCCTTGATCCGGTAAAGGTTCGTGACACGCTGGCGGCGACCAAAGACTTTCCGATGCTCAACGAGACTCTCGGCGGGTTCAACAAGCTCCATGAAGTCGTCATGCCAGCGACGGTTGACGTTGTAAAGGACGGCAAGTTCGTGCACTTCTCGACGATCGAGGACGCCAAGGTCTTGGCACCGCCCGAAGAATAGCCCAGTCGGCGGAGGGCTACGCGTTTCGTGTTTTATGTCGATCTGGCGATAAGCGGTATCGTTTTTGGGTGCATGTATGCACTGATGGCCGTCGGGCTAACTTTGGTCTACGGCATGCTGCGCATTCTGCATATCGCGCACGCCGCGGTTTTCGCGCTCGGTGCTTACGTCACCGTGCTCGTCGCAAACGCGTCCGGCAGTATTCTCATCGGTTTCATTGCGGCGCTTATCGCGACGCCTCTCTGTGGCGTTGCGATTTACCGGCTTCTCTATCAGCCGCTCCTGCATTACCGTCCCGATGTGCCGATGATCGCCTCGATCGGTCTCCTCGTCTTGATGCAGGACGGGTTCCGCATTCTGTTTGGCGAGCAGGGCGTGACTTTCCTCAAAAATCCTTTGGCAATCGAGACCGTCGACATCGCCGGCATCACGCTCAATCTTGCGCAGATTGCGGTGCTGATCGTCACCATTATCATTTTTCTTGCTTTGCATCTTTTCACGACCCAGACGAGAATCGGTGTCGCATGGCGTGCAACGGTGTCAAACCCACGCATTGCGGCGAGTTTTGGGGTCGACGCAATCCGCGTGCGCTACCTCAACTTCGCCATCGGCTCCGCGCTTGCGGGCGTCGCCGGCGGTCTCATTGCGCTTCTCAACAACTTCGTCGATCCGACGATCGGCTATGTCGTCAGCTACAAAGCACTTGCCATCATCGTGCTCGGCGGGCTCGGTAGCGTGCGCGGCACGCTCATCGCCAGCCTCTTCCTCGGGGTGATCGAATCCTACGGCACGATTTTCATCGGCTCGTATCTCAACCGCGACGCGATCGCGTTCCTCGCATTGATCCTCATTCTTATGGCGCGCCCGCAGGGTTTCACTGGCGCGCGCACGGCATGAGCGCCTATACGATAAGCCTATTGTCGATCGTCGGCATAAACGTGATCCTGGCGGTGAGCCTCAACATCATCAGCGGCTTTTGCGGCCAGATCAGTCTCGGCCATGGCGCCTTCTATGGCGCTGGCGCCTATGCAGCCGCGCTCGTCGCGATCGCCACGCGCAATCTGCCATTGGCGTTGATTGCGGGAATGCTCGTAGGCAGCGTTCTCGGATTGATTGTCGGCTTCGCTTCGCTGAGGGTGCGCAGCGACTTCCTCGCCGTGACGACGATCGGCATCAACTTCCTGTTCACGGGCTTCGTGCGCAAGCAAGGCTGGCTCGGCGCGGAGATGGGGATCAGCAGCATTCCCGCGTCCGGTCTCGGCGCGAGCGGCAACATGATCATGATCGAGCTCTTTGCCGCCGCCACTATCGCGCTGAGCCTCTATGTAAACGCAAGCTGGATGGGCTTCGCCTTCCGGGCCGTCGCGGAGGATGAAGATGCGGCCGCTACGCTTGCGATCAACGGCATCTCTTACAAGCTCGTCGCATTCGCATTAGGCACGGCGCTCGCCGGTCTCGCCGGCGCGCTCTACGCGTATTTCACGCAGTTCATCAATGTCGATGCTTTCGACTTCATCACTTCGGTGATGTTGATGGCGATGGTGGTGATCGGCGGGATCGGCTCGACCGTGGGCGTCGCTATCGCCGCAATCGTATTGACTTTGTTGCCGGAGACGTTTCGCTTCATCAACGAGTACAGGCTGCTGGTCTTTGGCGGACTCCTCGTCCTTTTCATCTCGTTGGCGCCGGGTGGGCTAGCCTCGCTCTTCCACGGCACGCGAACGCGGTTGCGACGATGAATGCTCCCGTCCTGGCGCTGCACAATCTTGCAATCAGCTTCGGCGGTGTCGCCGCGGTCGATGATGTGTCGTTTGCGATCGGCCGCGGCGATTTCTTCGGTCTCATCGGACCCAACGGAGCCGGCAAGACGACGCTGATCCGGTTGATCAGCGGGATTCTTACGCCAAACAGCGGTCGTGTCGAGCTCCTCGGGGAAGACGTCACGCACCGTTCGACGGCGACGCGCGTGCGCCGCGGCCTCGCGCTCACCCATCAGATCGTGCGGCCGTTCCGCACGATGAGCGTGCTCGACAACGTCGTGCTCGCGGCCGGCCACATGCGTACTGTCGATCCGTTGCGCGCACTTCTACAGATGGACCGTCATGCCGAACGCGAGCGCGCCATGTCGATTCTGCGGCAGGTTGGGCTTGCCGGTGCTGAAACGAAGCTCGCCGGCTCTCTGCCGCTCGGCCAGTTGAAGCGGCTTGAAATCGCCCGCGCGCTGGCGCTCGATCCAACCGTCGTGCTGCTCGATGAGCCGCTCGCCGGCCTCAACAACTCGGAAGCGGCCGAGCAGATCGATATGATCGCCGGCGTGAACGCAAGCGGCGTGACGATCCTTCTCGTCGAGCACAATCTCGAAGAAGTCATTCGCGCCAGCCGGCGGTTGATCGTGCTGGCCAACGGCCGCGTCATCGGCGATGGCGTACCGCATGACGTCATGCGGCAGCAAGACGTGCGCGCTGCTTACCTTGGTGAAAGCGTGGAAACCTATGCTGCGGGTTGAAGGCTTGAGCTGCGGCTATGGTGCGGTTCGCGCGGCGTCGGACGTGACGTTTGCCGTTCCCGAACGTTCTATCCTCGCCTTGCTCGGGCCGAACGGCGCTGGCAAGACGTCCACGATCATGGCGATCATGGGCCATGTCGACGTGCATGCCGGCCGCGTGCTTTTCGATGGCGAGGACGTGACGCGCCGCCGCGCGGTCGAACGCGCGCGGCTCGGCGTTGCCCTCGTGCCCGAGGGCAGGCAAATCTTTGCCGATCTCAGTGTCGACGAGAACTTGACGATCGGCGGCTATTCATTCCCTGCCGACCGCGATCGCGACAAGCGTGAGCGCGTCTTCGCGCTGTTTCCGCGGCTGCACGAGCGGCGCGCGCAGCTCGCAGGCTCGATGTCCGGCGGCGAGCAGCAGATGCTCGCAATCGGCCGCGCATTGATGGCCGAGCCACGCTTGCTTCTCGTCGACGAATTGTCGCTCGGTCTGATGCCGAAGATGGTGGACATTTGCATCGACGCGTTATTGAAGCTGCGCGAGGATGGTATGGCGATCGTGCTCGTCGAGCAGAATACCGCCCGTGCGTTGGCGATTGCCGATGAGGTCTGCGTGCTCTCATCCGGCAATGTGGTCTTCGCCGGCACTGCACACGATGCGCGCGAAGACCGCGAGCTGTTGACGCGCTTTCTCGGCATGACCGAGCGGCGTCGAGCTTGAAGGAGCACACGTGGGAAGACGGCTCACTCGCGACGACGTTGAAGCGGCGCTGATCGCCGGCTTGTTCTTGTCTGCCGGCGGCAGCGGCAAGAACGCGGTGGAGCGCAATCGCGCGCAGGGCAGGGCGGCGCTCGACTATGGCGGCTTTGAATTCGCGTCGCTGGACGAACTCGATCCGTCGGCGCTGATCATCACCGCGACGGCGGTCGGCGCACCGGGATTTGCAAAGCCGGTCATCTCATGGCGTGACAGCGTCGAGGCTGCACGCTTGCTCATCGCAAAGATCGGACAGCCTGTCGCCGGGGTGATCTGCGGTCATGTGCCTGGGTTCAATGCCTGGCTTGTCGCCGCCGCGCTTGGATTGAAGTATATCGACGCCGCCTCCAACGGGCGCGGTCATCCCACGGTAAAAATGGGCGGAATGGGACTCGCCTCGCAACCGAAGGTCAGTATCCATCAGGTCGGCATGGGCGGCCTCGATGAAGACGGATCGCGGCTGGCCGTGACCGCTGAGGGCAATATCGTGCGGACGTCCAACGTGATGCGTCAGGCAGCGGTCGTGAATGGCGGCCTCATCTATGCCGCGCGTGGTCCGCTCTCTGCCGCGTTCATAAAAGAAAATGGCGCGCCGGGCGCGGTCTCGTTCCAGCTCGACCTCGGACGGGCGATACTCAGCGCGAATGGTACTGACCGCATTGCCGCCACCGCCGCCTTCCTCAAAGGCGAGCATCTCATGACCGGCAAGGTCGAGGAGAACAATGTTGCTTATTCCGGCGGCTTCGATGTCGGCCATATGATCGTCGGCGATGGACAGCGGCACGTGCGCCTCGGCATCTACAACGAATATATGACCGCCGACGCCGACACCGCGCGCGTTGCGACGTTTCCCGATATGATCGGCACGCTCGATCCGCAAAGCGGCGAGCCGGTCGCCATCTCCGAGCTTCCGGTCGGCGCCGATGTCGCAATCATCGTCGCGCACCGCAGTAAGTTTCCCGTTGGCAAAG
>JAFAVH010000387.1 GCA_019242655.1 Methylobacteriaceae bacterium | reverse complement strand
GCATCCGCCGATCGTGCCGCTGCAGGCCTATCTCGACCTCTACCGACATGCACAGATCGATCCGCCGAAACGCGGAAGCTGGTGCTCGGACGGTGCGGACGAAGCGCATGCGATCGCCGGCTCGCGCTTCAAAGGCTCGAAGTTCACGGACGCGCAGGTTCTGGAAATTCGCCGCGCGTTTTACGCGCTATGCACGCACATCGATCACCAGATTCGCGTGCTGATCGGAACGCTGCGCGAGGAAGGCATCCTCGACGATACGATCATCTGCTTCAGCTCCGATCATGGCGACATGATCGGCACGCACAATATGTGGGCGAAGCGGATGCTCTATCAGTCGTCAGTGAACGTACCGATGATCCTGGTCGGCCGCCGTGGCGATCCGCGCGTGCCGGAAGGCTCCGTCGATGATCGTATCGTTGGCTGGCAAGACATCATGCCGACGTTGCTCGATCTCTGCGGCATCCCCATCCCGCCCTCTGTCGAAGGCATCTCTATGGTCGGCACGCGCAAGCGGGATTGGCTCTATTGCGAAGTCGGCGAGGACGATCACGCAAGCCGCGCCATTACCAACGGCACGCACAAGCTGATTTATTATCCTGTCGGCAACCGCTCGCAACTCTTCGATATCCGCAACGACCCCGACGAATGCAACAACCTTGCCGCGGATGGAAAGCGCGCCGGCACGCTGAAGGAGCTGCAATCGATCCTGATTTCGCAGCTCTACGGTGGTGACGAGAAATGGGTGAAAGACGGTGCGCTCGTCGGACGGCCGCATAAGCCTTTCATTCCCGGAGGCAACCGCACCCTATCCGCACAACGCGGCGACCATTGGCCGCCGCCGCCGGTCACCAACATTCCGCAGATCGAGTGGAATCCCGAGAAGACAGCGGGGCCGCGCGAGTGACGAAATCCTGCGCTATAGTGACCGGCGGGGCGAGTGGCATCGGTGCCGCGGTCTGCCGACGGATAACGGCAGCAGGAAGGAATGTCGCGATCTTCGATCTGAACCAGGATGCCGCCAAGGAACTTGCGGCCGAGTTCGGCGACGCCGCACTCGCAGTGCGCGGCAATGTCCTTCAGGAGGACGATTTTGCCGGTGCCACCGATGCTGTGCTCGCACGAGGTTGGACGCTCGACGGCCTTGTCTGCTGCGCCGGTATTCCGCAAGTGCCTAAGGCGACGGCGGATTTTTCGCTCGCCGATTTCAACCGCATCCTGGAATCGCATTTATCCGGCACGTATGCGGCTTGTCGTATGATCGGTGGCCAAATGCGCAAGTCCGGTGCGGGCGGCTCGATCGTCAACCTCGCCTCCGTCGTCGGCCTCGCGCCCGGGCCGACGCTTGCCTATGGCCCGGCGAAAGCGGCCGTCATCAATCTGACGCAGATTCTCGCCGTCGAGTGGGCGCGGCACGGCATCCGCGTCAATGCCGTAGCGCCCGGTTGGACCGATACGCCCTTTCTGCGGCCGGCTGAGCGGAAAGGCGAACGCGATCTTACGCCGATCATCAAGGCGACGCCGCTCGGGCGGGTGCTCGAGCCAGCGGAGATCGCTGAGGTCATTCACTTCCTGCTGTCGCCGGCATCGAGTGCAGTCACCGGCGTGACAATCCCATGTGACGGTGGTTTCCTCGCCGGCCGCGGATGGGCTGCCTATGGCGGGTTCTCGCTCGATGAGGCGCGTCCATGAATATCGCCTTCATCGGCCTCGGCGTTATGGGCGGGCCTATGGCGCAGAACCTTGCGCGTAAAGGGCATCGAGTCGCCGTGTACGATGTAATGCCCAAGGCGCTAGAACCGTTCGCGGCGTGTCCTTGCCGGATTGCGGCGTCGCCGGCCGATGCGGCCAAGGACGCCGATATTGTCATGACGATGCTGCCTGACTCGTCGCATGTTGAGCAGGCGCTGACCGGCAAAGACGGTGCGTGCGAGAAGCTGCGTAAAAATGGGCTGATTATCGATCTCAGTACCATCGGCGTTTCGGCAAGTCTCGCCATCCACGCGGATGTCACGCGTCGCGGCTTTCGCATGATCGATGCGCCAGTCGGTCGGACGCCGCGCGACGCGGTAGCCGGCACCTTGCTCGTCATCGTTGGCGGGGATCCGGTCGACATCGATGAAGCACATCCGATCTTCGACTGTATCGGCAATGAGGTCGTGCATGCAGGTGCACGTGGCTGCGGTATCAAGCTGAAACTCGTCAACAATTACATGTCGACGGTGGGCACGGTCTTGACCGCGGAAGCCTTGACGCTTGCCAACAAGGTTGGGCTTGATCGCGATCTCACGGTTCGCGTCCTCAGCAGCACGACCGCGGGTCGCGGCCAACTGCTCGTGAACTATCCGAAGAAAGTGCTCGCCGGCGATATCAGCGCGGACTTTCCGCTGCGAATGGCGCACAAAGACGTGAGCCACGCGCTGGCGCTCGGCGCCGAACATTCCGCACCCCTAATGCTCGGCGCCATCGCACGCGAAATGTTTGCGCTGGCCAAGCCCTGGGGACGCGACAGCGAAGACTGGACCGCGATGCTATTGCTTCTCGAAGACATCTCGAGGGCGGACCACCTGATGCCCTCGTCCGCGGCGCAAGCTGCTCGGAACTAGAACGGACCGCACCATGGGCGCACAGGCAGACACAAATAGCCACCGCGAAATACGTATCATTGATACGACCTTGCGCGACGCGCACCAATGCCTATGGGCGACGCGGATGCGTACGGCACACATGCTGCCCGTGCTGCCGAAGATCGATCGGGTCGGTTACGACAACGTCGACCTGATGGGGACGATTCAGTTCGACGTCTGTGTCCGCTATCTTAAGGAAGACCCATGGGAGCGTGTGCGTTTAGCGCACAAGGCGGCGCCGAACACGCGGTTCCGCGCCCTTATCCGCAGCAAGAACATTGCTTCCTTCGACTTCTTCCCAGACGACATAATCGATCTATGGGTCGATCGGCTTTACGACAACGGCTTCCGAATGATCGGCGCTTTCGATGGCCTCAACGATGTCGACAATATCGCAGCCGGCCTGCGGCGTGCCAAGCAGCTCGGCTCACGCACCTTCGGGGCACTCTCCTTCTGCGAGAGCCCATTGCATACCGACGCGCATTTCGCTCAGACCGCGCAACGCCTGATCAAAGAGGCCGACGTCGATACAATCATGATCAAGGATGCCGGTGGCCTCCTAACGCTCGACCGTATCCGGACGCTTGTGCCTGCCTTGCGCGCGGTGACCGGTTCACGCCCGATCGAGCTCCACAGCCATTGCCTGACTGGATTGGCGCCGCTCGTCTACCTGGAGGGCGCAAAGCTCGGTTGCGATCATCTTCACACCTCCGTCAAGCCGCTCGCGAACGGCGCCGCGCAGCCCGCGACGCAGACGATCGTCCGCAATCTTCGCAGCATGGGCTTTGCGGTGAACGTCGACGATGGCCTGATCGACGAAGTGGGCGACCATTTCGCCGCCGTCGCGGCGCGTGAAGGCAAACCCGTGGGCCAGCCGGCGGAATACGACGCCTTTCACTACGAGCATCAAATCCCCGGCGGCATGCTGAGCAATTTTCGTGAGCAGCTCGCGACGGCAGGTCTCAGCAGCAAGTTCACCGAGCTGCTCGAAGAATGCGCACGTGTGCGCCGCGACCTAGCGTGGCCGATCATGATTACGCCGTTTGCCCAGTTCGTCGGGACGCAGGCCGTGCTTAACGTCGTTCATGGCGAGCGCTACCGGGTCGTTCCGAACGAGGTCAAAAAGTATGTCCTCGGGTATTACGGACACCTGCTTGGACCGGTCGATCCCGATGCGCTGGACCGTATCGTGGAAAATGGCGCGCAGAACATTCCGCTCAAACCGGAGCCGCTCGAGCCGATGGTGCCAAAGATACGGGCCAAATATCCCGACGCCACTGACGACGAACGCCTGTTGCGGATCATGTTCGCGGGCAACCAGGTGGACGAAATGCTGAAGGCGCAGCCATTCGATACAATCTATTCCGTGCACTCACCAGTCATCGACCTCGTCGACATGTTGGCGAAACGTAAGAAGTCCGGCCGCGTTCACATCAGCCGCAACGATTTCCAGGTCACCGTCACGAAGCGCTGAAGCGCCGACAGAAAATTCGGGAGGAACAGGTGAGTCAGGCAGACCTCACGCAAAAAGACATCGAGCATATTATAGACATCATCAAGGCCGCGTCCGATGTCGCCGATTTCTCGTTGAAATACGGGACGACTGAAATCCATATTTCACGCGAGGGACGTGGAAACGGCGCTTCGCCTGTTGCGCCCGTTTTGGCGCCTGCCCCACAGCCGCCGTCTGCCACGCCGACATCATCGTCACCGGCAGCAGCAATTGCTGCGCCGGCGCCACCCGCACCTCAGTCGAAGACCCATAACGAAGTCTCGCTCGGCGCCTCCGAATTCACCGTGGATGCACCGATGGTCGGTACGTTCTATCGCGCTCCCGCGCCTGGGGAAGCGCCTTTCGTAGATGTCGGGCAGGCCGTCGAGGCCGACACGGTGCTCTGCATCATCGAAGTGATGAAGCTGATGAACTCTATCGCAGCGCGGCGCAAAGGGCGCGTCAAGCGCATTCTTGTCGAAGACGGCGAGCCCGTCGAATTCGGTCAAGCGCTGATAGTGCTCGAAGCGGACGACTGAGCATGCCGAAGCTCGATACGATCCTTATCGCCAATCGTGGGGAGATTGCGCTGCGGATCATCCGTGCGTGTCGAGAACTCGGCATCCGTACCGTTTTGGTTTATTCGGAAGCTGACCGAGATTCGGTGCCTGCGCGGATGGCAGACCGGGCGATTTGCATAGGCAAGCCGGCAGCGCGGAAGAGCTACCTCAATGCGCAGGCGATCGTCGGAGCGGCTGTCGCTTACCGTTGCGATGCGATCCACCCGGGCTATGGATTCCTCTCCGAGAATGCAGAATTCGCGGCGCTTTGCGAAGCACAGGGTGTGATATTCGTCGGGCCCGCGTCGCAGACGATCCGCGACATGGGGGACAAGATCGCCGCGAAAGCGCTTGCAAAGGCGGCTGGTGTGCCGACGACGCCGGGTTCGGACGGCGCCATCACCGATCCCCGCGCGGCGGAAACCCTGGCTCTGAGCATCGGATTCCCAATTCTGATCAAGGCCGCGGCGGGCGGTGGCGGACGAGGCATGCGCATTGTGCGCAACGCTTCGGAGCTGGCGCCGTTCTTGTCGGAGGCGATGAGCGAAGCGCTGTCCGCCTTCGGCGATGGGTCGGTCTACATCGAGAAATATCTCGAAAATATCCGGCACGTAGAAGTGCAAGTCTTGGGTGACGGCGAGCGCGTCGTGCATCTTGGTGAGCGCGACTGCACGACCCAGCGACGCAACCAAAAGCTCCTCGAAGAAGCGCCATGTATTTTTATCCCGCTTGAGACGCGCGCTGCGCTGGGGGCCGCGGCGGTACGCCTGTGCGAGGCGGTTGACTACCGCAGCGCCGGCACGGTCGAGTTCATTTATGATCAGCCATCGAAGGCTTTCTATTTCATCGAAATGAATACGCGCATCCAGGTCGAGCATCCCGTCACAGAGATGATCACCGGCATCGATCTCGTGAAGGAGCAGCTTCTCATTGCGCGCGGAGAAAAGCTTCGGTTCGCGCAGTCGGACATTCGCTTCGATGGGCATGCTATCGAATGCCGGATCAATGCCGAAGATCCGCAGGCGGCTTTCGCGCCTTCACCCGGCCGCATCGACAGGTTCGCACCGCCCGGCGGCCCAGGCGTGCGCGTCGACAGCCACCTGGAAGCCGGCTACACGATCCCACCTTTCTATGATTCCATGGTCGCCAAGCTGATCTGTTGGGGACGCGATCGCGACGAGGCACGCCATCGCGTGTCCCGGGCGCTTGGCGAATTGCGCATCGACGGAGTGACGACAACGGCGCAATTCCATCAAGCGCTTGTCCTTCATCCGGATTTTGTTTCAGGCAATTTCAACACTCGCTTCGTTCACGACGTGCTCGGATACTAGGACTCCGCCATGGCCGTGCCCGCGACCGCCCCCGAACGTGACGACGCTGCGGCGCCGACGGCGGCCGACGTAACGGAAACAGCCGCACTTAAGCGGCCACGCGTGAAAAAAAGCGTTTCTACGTGGCTGTGGAACATAGCGGTCCTGATCGTGACGCTCGGCCTCTGGCAGGTAGCGACGGCGCTAGTCGGATCGCCCTTCTTCCCCGGCCCCGTCGCCATCGCTCGCGCTTTCGTCGATCTGGTTCAAGCGGGCGACACGAGCGGTATCACTTTATGGGAACACGCCTGGGCCAGCATTACGCGAGTCATGGTTGGTTTCGCGCTCGCGATCCTATTCGGCGTTCCGCTTGGCATCTTCATGGGATTGTATCCGCGAACGTACGAGAATTCACGCGTCATCCTTGAGCCATTTCGCTTCATTCCGCCGATTGCCTGGATTCCACTCGCCATCATCTTTTTCTCAGGCATGCCTCGATTCGCTTTCCTCATTTTCCTCGGCGCTTTCTTCCCGATTTTCACGGCCGCCATGGTTGGCGTCGCGCGAGTCGAGCCGATCCACCGCAAGGTCGGGCTGGTGTTCGGCGCGAGCAAATCATGGATTATCCGTCATATCGTCTTGCCGACAATCTTGCCGGATATCCTCGGCGGCATGCGCGTTGGTCTCGGCGCGGCGTGGCTCACGATCGTCGCCGCTGAACTTGCCGGCGGGATTTCAACGGGTCTTGGACGCATGATGGTGAACTATGCGGAACTCGTTCAGATTCCGCAGGTCGTCGTCGGTATGCTTCTCATTGGTGCCATCGGGTTTCTCATGAACGAAGCACTCCTTCTCCTCGAAAAACGGCTTTTCCGATGGCGATGGCAGGTGACCTTATAAGTGACAGCGGCAACTCGAGTGCCGCCGCCGCTCCGAAGCTGCGTGTCGATGAATCGCATTGCTATGGCGACTTCCTCGTGCACGAGGGAATACGCTTCGACGTGCGCGAAAACGAATTCCTGTGCGTCTGTGGCCCGTCGGGTTGCGGGAAAACGACGCTTCTCGACATCCTCTCCGGCAATATGAAACCGACGCAGGGTTCAGTGAAGCTCGACGGGCACGAGATCAACCCGCGGCGCGATCGCGTATCCTTCGTGTTCCAGGAACCGTCAACGCTGCCCTGGCTCACCGTGCGCGATAATGTCTCAACGGGTCTGCGCATTCGCCGCACCGACGCAGCGGAGCGCGATCGGCAGGTCGACGCCATCATTGGCATGGTCGGACTCAAGGGCTTCGAAGACCATTATCCGCATCAAATTTCAGGCGGCATGAAGCAGCGCGTCGCGATCGCTCGCGCATTCGTCATCGACGCGGATTTGATCCTGATGGACGAGCCTTTCGTCAGTCTCGATCAGCCAACGCGCGAGCGCATGCAGCGCGAAGTGCTCGATGTCTGGGAGCGCAGGCGCCGGACGGTAATCTTCGTGACGCACAACATTGAAGAGGCGGTCTTTCTTGGCGACCGGATTATCGTCCTTTCCACGAAGCCCGCGCGAATCGTCGCCGATATCGCTATTCCTCTTGATCGACCGCGCGACCCACTTTCGACCGACTTCATCGCGCTGCGCACTCAATGCAGCGAGAAGCTTCACGCCATGCAGGCGTGAGCGAACACGGGCAAAATAATGGGAGGAGAAGTCATGAAGACGTTTGGTACACGACTTGTTGTAACGATTATCGTTCTCCTGCTCGGCGCGGGCCTGGTGCCGATTTCGAGCTGGACAGCAAATGCAATGGACATCGTGCGCCTCGCGGATCAGCCAGGCGCTGAAGTCGATTATGCTGCCGTCTGGGTGGCCGAGGATCAGGGGTATTTCAAGGACGAGAGCATTTCGATAGAGCGGCGCACCTATGCCAACGGCCCTGCCGGCCTTCTCGATTTTGCCAATAAGTCGATAGATGCCGAAATGGCTGCGATTGTACCCTTCATGCAGTTTGCGGCGCGTGGCGGCGAGTTTAAGCTTGTAATGTCGGTCACGAAGGGCAATGCGGCGCTTGTCGGTCCGACTCAATATACGTCCTACAAG
>JAFAVH010000276.1 GCA_019242655.1 Methylobacteriaceae bacterium | reverse complement strand
TTCGCGCGCCGCGACCGTGCCGGTGTTCATCGCGACGCCGACATCGGCCTGTGCAAGCGCGGGCGCATCATTGGTTCCGTCCCCGCACATGGCGACAAGCTTGCCCTTCGCCTGCTCCTCCCGAATGAGGGAGAGCTTATTTTCGGGGGTGGCCTGAGCCAAGAAATCATCGACACCAGCCTCGGCGGCGATCGCCGCAGCCGTCATCGGATTATCGCCGGTGATCATCACTGTGCGAATGCCCATGCGACGTAGCTCGCCGAAGCGCTCGCGGATGCCGCCTTTAACGATATCTTTTAAATGAATGACCCCGAGAAGCTGACCATCCTTTGCCACGGCGAGCGGCGTGCCGCCGGATTTTGCGATTTCATCCGCGATTGCCTGAAGCTGGCTGATCTGCTCGCTGCCGACGTGGCTTTTCATGACCTGCACCGTGTTTCCTCGCGACGCAGAATAACTTGGTGTGCCAACATCTGTTAGGATAGCTTCGACCGCGCCCTTGCGTATCGAGAAGCCAGCGCCATCAATGCCGCTCATGCGCGTTTGTGCGGTGAACGGAACGAAGCTGGCATTGAGCTGCGACATCTCCCGTTCACGGATGCCATGCTTCTCCTTGGCAAGGACGACGATCGAGCGTCCTTCGGGCGTCTCATCTGCCAGAGACGCGAGCTGCGCGGCATCGGCGAGTTCCGCTTCGGTGACACCTTTGATCGGGCGGAACTCCGTTGCTTGACGATTGCCGAGCGTGATTGTGCCGGTCTTGTCGAGCAACAGCGTATCAACATCGCCCGCAGCCTCGACGGCGCGGCCGGACATGGCCAGCACATTGAAGCGCACGAGGCGATCCATGCCGGCGATTCCGATCGCCGAAAGGAGTGCGCCAATCGTCGTCGGGATCAGCGTCACAAACAGGGCTACTAGCACGATCACTGAAATGGAGCCGCCGGCGTAAGTCGCGAAGCTCGGAATCGTGACCGTGGCGAAGACGAAAATAATCGTCATGCCGGCAAGCAGGATGTTGAGCGCGATCTCATTCGGCGTCTTCTGCCGCGCGGCACCTTCGACAAGCGCGATCATGCGATCGAGGAAGGTCGAACCGGGCGCCGCCGTGATCCGGACGAGTATCCAATCCGACAGAACCTGTGTGCCACCAGTTACCGCCGACCGGTCGCCACCGGACTCGCGGATTACAGGCGCAGATTCTCCAGTAATCGCGGCCTCGTTGACGGAAGCAACACCTTCGATGACTTCGCCATCGGAAGGGATGATATCGCCGGCTTCGACCAGAACGACGTCGTCGACATGCAGGCTCGTCCCCAGGATTTCCTTGTAGCGTGTACGGTCACCGCCGACGAGCAGCTTCGCCTGCGTCTCGGTTCGCGTGCGGCGCAAGCTGTCGGCTTGCGCCTTGCCGCGGCCCTCGGCCACGGCCTCAGCGAAATTGGCGAACAGGACCGTGAACCACAGCCAGAGGATAATTTGGCCCGAAAATCCGATTCCGCCGCCGCCCGTGACGAGATCGCGGATGAAGAGAACGGTCGTCAGAGCGGCGACGACCTCGACCACGAACATGACGGGATTCTTCAGCATCGCCCTTGGGTCGAGCTTTTTGAAGGATGCGCCGATCGCGGGCGCGAGAATTTTCGTATCGAGGATGCTGGATTGAACTTTCGCCATCGGACCGGCTCCGAGCTGCTCACAAAAGAAATCGACCGCTACCGCCTTAGCGCACTACGACCGAGGGGAGGGAAAGCCAGGCGGCCGCGATAATCAGGAACCCGACAGTTCCCAGAAGCACTGCTTCAAGACTTGGCTTAGCGCCGTGCCGGCGGGTGAGCCGCCGCGCTAGTTGGTTATGAGAGTGCGAGATCATGATCATCTCAGTTCGAGGAGAAGGTTTGCCCAGCGCTTACCGCGATGTGCTCGGTGATTGGACCGAGCGCGAGAGCCGGGAAGAACGTCAGGCCACCGACGATCAGGATCACGCCGACAAGGAGGCCGACGAACA
>JAFAVH010000130.1 GCA_019242655.1 Methylobacteriaceae bacterium | reverse complement strand
TTGGAAGGTGCTGATCGAGGAAGAGTTTGGCGACGGTATAATGTCGGCGATCGATTTCGATCTTGAAATGGAGCGCTTGCCGAATCCGAAGGGCGATCGCGTCAAGTTCACGATGTCGGGCAAGTTCCTACCGTACAAATATTACGGCAGCGAGCAGGGCCTGCCGGAATACGGGCTGAAAGAAGCTTGAACGCTCACGCCTCGCTTCGCCGCAGGAGATAGTCGAGGCCGCCCGCTCGGTACCAGCGATAGCCGTACCCCTCGATCACCAGCTTGTGCTTGCCGTTCGACTGAGCTTCGCTGTGATCCTCGGACAACAAATTGATGAGGACGCGCCCGCCTTCATTCTCGAGCCCGACGTCGAAGGTGATCTCGCGGGCGTTCGCATCGAGATTGTGCAGGATAACGACGGAATTGTTGCGCCAATCATAGCGGATGGCGAGGATCGCCGGATCGCGCAGGCGCAAAATCTCGAAGTCTCCCCAGCCGATCTCCGGCACCTCCTTACGCATGCGGATGACGCGCTCGGTCCAGTTCAGCATGGATTCGTCATGGCGCCGCTGGATCGCCGCGTTGGTGTGTTCGTAGCCGTATGGGCCGTGTGAGATCACCGGCATGATCGGCTTGTCGCTTTTGGTGAAACCGCCATGCGGCTCATTCGACCATTGCATCGGCGTGCGCGCGCAATTGCGCTCGGGCAGTTTCAGGTCATCGCCCATGCCGAGCTCATCGCCGTAGCGGATGACCGGGGTGCCGGGCAGCGTGAACATGAGGCTGTAGGCAAGCTCGATGCGCCGCCGGTCTCCCGCCAGCATCGGCGCGAGACGGCGGCGAATGCCGCGATCGTAGAGCTGCATATCCTTGTCCGGGCCGAACGCGTCGAATACGACTTGCCGCTCTTTGTCTGTAAGCCGGCCGAGATCGAGCTCGTCGTGATTGCGCAGAAAAAGGCCCCATTGCGCCGTTGCCGGGCGCGGCTTCGTCGCTCGCAACGACTTGATAAGCGGACGCGTATCGGAGGAGGCGAGCGCATAGAAGAGGTGCTGATTGACCTGGAAATTGAACATCATCTGCATGCGTTCGCCGTCGTCGCCGAAATAATGCATGTCGGTGTCCGGCAGCACGTTGGCTTCGGCCAGAATGATGGCATCGCCTTCGCGCCATTGCAGGAATTCGCGGAAGGTGCGCAGCATGTCGTATTGCTCATGCGGCGTTTTCACCTTGGCGCCCTTGGTGCCGATGACGAACGGCACGGCATCCATGCGGAAGCCCGATACGCCGAGCTGAATCCAGAAGCCCATGATTTTTAGGATTTCGGCCTGGACCAGCGGGTTCGACGTATTGAGATCGGGTTGGAAATCGTAAAACCTGTGGAAGTAATATTCCTTCGCGACGGAGTCATAAGTCCACGTGGTCTTTTGCACACCGGGAAAGACCATGCCTTTGTTGGCGTTCGGCGGCTTCTTCTTCGACCAGATATACCAATCGCGATACTTCGATTGCGGGTCTTTGCGCGCCTCCTTGAACCAAGCATGCTCGTTTGAGGTGTGATTGACGACGAGGTCGATGAGCACGCGGATGCCGCGCTGCCTGGCGCCGTGCGTGAACTCGACAAAATCGCCAAGCGTGCCGTAGCGCGGATCGACATTGTAGTAATCGGCGACATCGTAGCCGTCGTCGCGATTGGGCGAGGTCTGGAATGGCATCAGCCAAATCGCGGTGACCCCGAGCCCGTGCAGATAGTCTAGCCGGCGCAACAGGCCCTGGAAGTCGCCGACGCCGTCGCCATTGGCATCCATATAGGTGCCGACATGCAGGCAGTAGATGATCGCGTTCTTGTACCAGAGGTCGTTGATCATGCGCTACGCTCCAACAACGCGTTATTGTCATTCTCGCGAAGCGAGAATCCAGAGCTTTCTTGCAGAATGCAGGACGAGGTCTGCGCTCAAACGCTCAAAATAAGACCTTCGTCTGGACGCAAAGAAAGTGCACCTTCTATCTTGTCGCCGTCTTGATCGAGAATCGTCGAGAGAAGGATGCGCGCCGGTGCTGGCAGAGGAACTGCCGCCGCCTCATGCCCGAAATTCAGTACGATGATCAGTCGCGTCGCGCCATAGCGCCGCTCGAACCGAAACAAATCATCCTCCACACGACCCGGCACATAGTCGCCGATGCTGAGCGCAAGATGCTCGCGCCGTAGCGCAACGAGCCGGCGGTACAGCGTCAGGATCGAGCGCGGATCGTTGCGCAGGGTTTCCACATTGCAGCTCTCATGGTCGGCGCCTAACGGCAGCCAAGGCTCGCCATCGCTGAAGCCGGCATTGCGATCCGCCGTCCATTGCATCGGTGTGCGGCAAGGATCGCGGCCCAAGCCCAATCCTGGCTCGTTCTTCTCCCAAGGGTCCTGCACCCGTTCCGGCGGGATCGGCACATTCTGCAGGCCGATCTCGTCGCCGTAATACATTGTCGGCGTGCCGCGCAGCGTGAGCAACAGCATCGCGGCCACACGCGCCTGCGCCTCGCCGATGCGCGTCGCGATGCGCGACTGATCGTGGTTGCCGAGCACCCAGTTCGGCCATCCGCCTTGCGGCAGCGCACGCTCATATTCGTCGACGAGTTTGGCGATCGCGTCGGCTTTCCACGGCGCCTGTATCAGCGCGAAATTGAACGGCAGATGCGCGCCGGAAAGATCGTCCCCATAATAGGTGACGAGACGCTCGATAGGCAGATAAATCTCGCCGATCAAAACGCGCTCGTCATATTCGTCGAGGACGCGGCGCATCTCGGCGACCACCTCGTGGATTTCCGGCTGATCGGCGGAATTGACCTGCAAGAGCCGGCCGATCTCGCGCTGACCTACCGTCCAGCCTAGATTCGGCGGATTGTCGCGCATCGCAGCATCCTTGATCAGATGCCAGATCACGTCGACGCGGAAACCATCGACGCCGCGATCGAGCCAAAAGCGCAGCACGTTGTACATGGCTTCGCGCACAGCAGGATTGCGCCAGTTCAGATCGGGCTGCTCGCGCAGAAACGCATGGTAGTAGTATTGGCCCGTCGTTTCATCCAACGTCCAGGCCGGGCCGCCGAAATTGCTCACCCAATTATTCGGTGGCGAGCCGTCGGATTTCGGATCGCGCCAGATGTACCAATCGCGCTTTGGATTATCGCGCGAGGCGCGGCTCTCGACGAACCAGGGATGCTTGTCAGACGTGTGGTTGGGGACGAAATCGAGGATCAGCTTCAGCCCACGCGTATGCGCTTCCGCAATGAGGCGATCAAAATCGGAGAGCATACCGAAAATCGGATCGACGCCGCAATAATCGGCGACGTCGTAGCCGAAATCTTTCATGGGGGAGGGATAGATCGGTGAAATCCAGATCGCGTCGACCTGCAGCCACGCCAAATAATCGAGACGGCGACGAATTCCCTCAAGATCGCCGACGCCGTCGGCATTGGTGTCTTGAAATGAGCGCGGATAAACTTGGTAGACGATGCCGCGCTTCCACCAGATGTTTTCCGCCGTGCGACGAACATCCGACGTCAATTCGCGACCACCTCCACGTCACGGTCGAGCGTCGATTGTACTTTGAATGTGGTCTGAAATGTCTTGCCGTCATGGCGGGCGATCGCGATGTATTCGCCTTCGGCCAGGACGAGGGACGGAAACGCTCCGATCAATTCGCGGATGCTGTCGCCGCCTGGTGTCAACACGGAGAACGTCGTGTTGGCGAGGGCCTCGCCGCCCGGCGCGTTGACAAGTTTCAAAGTCATCGTCGCGGCGCGATGGCGCAGAGTCGCTTCGGTGACCTTGCCCGCCTGCACGCGCAGGTCGGCGCTAACGACGGAGTTGGTCGTGTTGCCGGTCGAGGTCTGTCCCGAAATTCCTGTCGTATCGAGCAAGGTCGAAATGATGCGGTAATTGCCTTCGGGCAGGCCAAGCACCTCCTTTGGCTTCGCGTTCGCGAAAATCAACTTCGCCTCAGAGCCATTGCGGTCGGGAACGTAAATTTGGATCTGCAGCTTTTGTGATGGGAGCTGCGCCGCGCCGAGGACGTCGATGATACTCAACCCGCCGGCGTTTAGGATGACGCGCTCATTCGTCGTCTGGCCGTTGACGACGATGCGGCGAGTCACGCCGGCAAGGCCGAATGCAGCGTGCACGATATACGCGCCGTCTGGCAGCGCGAAGAATGGGGCTGCCTCGTCCGATTGCATGACGAGCTTATGGCTGCCGTCTGCCTCGGCGCGTTCTTCGAACACACGCCAGCGGATTCCGGCACGCACCGGCTGCGCGTCGGCGGGCGTAAAGGTTGCCGACAGATAGACAAGACCCTGTCCCGGCTCGACCGGCGCCGGCGGCTCGGCACGGTTGGTGCTGCCGGTGCCCGGCGCACGCGGTGTCGCCGTGTCCGGTACCTGCAGGGGCATCGCGGGGGTCGGGGACAATATCGACTGCGCAGACGCCCCGCCTGCGGCGAGCAACGCCGAAGCGCACAGCAAAACAGCCTTACAGCGTGACAATGGACCTAGTCCTCACCGCGGTGGAGGAGCCCGGAGGCAGCGGCGAGGAGATTGCCCGGCGAAAACGGCCGGAACGTGAACTCGACAATGTGCGACCCCGCCGGCACTTCGACGCCGCGAAAGAGAATATTCGCCTTCACGACTGGCACGCGCACACCATCCACAGTGGCTTCCCACCCAGGATAGTAGAGGTCGTGCAGGACGAGCAGACCGGCACGGTCAACAGACACGTTGAGACGCACTTTGTTGTTCGCATAGCTCGCGATCGTCACGTCGGTACTCGCCGGGCCGGTGCTATCAGCTGTGATCAGGCTCGGGCTCAACTGACCCACCATGTCCTGATCGACGAGCGCTTCGCGCGCGCGGTCGAAATCCGGCAATTCGTGCGACTCGATCGTTGCTTCGTTGTCGATCGGCTTCACGTGAGTTGCAAAATAGGCGCGGGGCGCAACGCGGCCGAGCCGATAGACGTAGAAGTGATCGCCGGCATAGATCTGCGTTGCCTGCGGCTTCGGGAATTGGCGTGGCAAACGCACCAGGGGTCGGTCGAGCACGACATATTCGAGGCCAAGCAGGCTGGCGAGCCGGCACCTGTAGCCGCGAAACGTGCCGGGGAAGTGCCGCAGGTTCGGGTCGCCGGCATTCTCGCCCGGCCCGACGGCGCGCTCGTAATCGGAGATGCGCAGTGGATTATAGCCGAGCGTATTTTCGAGCTTGAGCATCATCGAGGCGTTCTGCCAGGCGCCATTCAGCCCAAGGATTTCGACACGCGGGTGCTCGCTTCGGCCTGCTTGGGCGATGTCCTCGCGCAACGCGGCGAGACCGGCGCTCTCCGTCGGCGTCATATGGCTGTACACGGAATAATGGGAAGCAGGCTCGGCGTTGAGTGAAGAGGCGGCATTGCTCCAAACGAGTTCGCCGGCTGTCGCGGCAACGAGGATGGCCGCGGCGAGCGCGCGCTGATGGCGTGTGTCACCTAAGAAAAGGAGGGCCGCGCCGGCACCACCGATCAGGAGGGCGCAACCGATCGCCTGCAACGCGGCGCTGACATGTCCGCTGCGCTGCGAGAAGGCGAGGCCGAGTCCGATCAAGAGCGCCGGAACGGCAACGGCGATCCCGATCAGCGTCCGGGCAAGAGGCGCAGGCAAGCGCAGCCGTGGTCGCGGCAACCCGCTGTCGATATACCGATGCAAGAGATAGCCGCTTGCCAAAGCAAAGCCGACGTTGAGGACGAAGGTCGCGTCGGCCGGACGCCGATAGAGCGAAACCCCCGGGACCAGGTCGAACACGAGCCCGAAAACAGGAGTGTAACGGCCGAGCGCATAAAGGATCGCAATTGCGGTCACCATCACCGTGAAGCGCATGTCGCGCGCAAGAAGCCGGCCGCCGGCCAAGCCGTGCCAGAGGATGAGAAGCGCGGGCAGCGTGCCGAAGAACAGATAATTGACGGCGCGGTCAGTCCAGTCGGCTTCGCGCATCGTCTCATAGCCCGGTCCCCAGTAATCGTAAGCGTGGTCGAGCGAGCCGAAGACATTCGGAACGAGCATCGTCAAGAAATTCACCGGCGCCAGCGAGCCCGCGGCGGCAACCCCATAGGCGATCCCCGGACGATTTGAGGTGCCAAGAAACTGCATGGTGAGCAGGCTCGGCACGATGAGAATGACGGCGCCCGTCACAGCCGCGAGGACCAGCACGCCCGCGCGTTCACCAGCGAAGCTGAGCGGACGCGGCGCGCGAAATGTCAGGAACAAGAGGCGCCCAGCAAGGACGGCGCAAAACAGAAATGCCACCTGGTCGCGCCCGAGTGCCATGAGCGCGGCGAGCGCCCCGAACAGCAGCGCCCGGCCGAAACCCCGCCGCTCCATGAGGACATCGAAGGCCCAGAGCGCCAGGGGGAAGTAGGCATACGAGACGATCATCCCGGTATGCTGAAGGCGCGCGGCCGCGGAACCGCCGAGCATGTAAATGATCGCGGCGAGCACCGCCGCAGTCGGACCCCAGCCGCGCCGCCGCCCGAGCGCCATCATGCCGAGGCCGCCGACGAAGAGATGCAGCATGATCCAGCCGTCGAACGCCGCCATCGAGGCATGCGGCGCGATCAGCGCGAAGAGGAACAGGCTTGGCGTAAAGAGCAGCGATTGGGGGTCGGCTGCACTGGGATGACCGCCAAAGTGGTAAGGGTTCCAGAGCGGGATCTCGCCATGCTGCAGCGAGTCGGCCAGGAACCGGAACATCGGATAGAAGTGGTTCTTCGAATCCCACGGCACGACGGAATCCGAGAGCCACCAGAAGGCCTGCGCCATCAGGGCGAAGCCGGCAAGGCAGAGGATTGCCGCTCCGGTCTCTCGCGTCGTCCAGACGGCGGCACCGAGGCGGTGACCGGCAGGCCCGCGCAGAGACGCGGGCCCCATGTCAGGGCGGCTGCGGATAGCGTCGTCGACGAAGGTGCCGGCGGACCGGTCGATCAGGGACATGAAGCTACGCTTTTACCTTTGTCTTCAGAACCTGTCGCACCCATCTGAGAGTGCTCTCCTGCCGCTAAGGCGAGACCGCGCGGCCCTCGCGCGTCTTCTTCCACGGCCAGCAAAATCGACGCTCACTGCTTTAGCCGGCATGTCGACGGTTTCATGGCTCGCGGGGACGCTTGCCGCAAGGCCTCCCTTCGCCTAACTGCCGATCCTGCAGCAGGAGCAATGAATTGGCGATGAATGCCGCTTCTCACCCCCCAAGCAAGGCAAAGGCCGCGTGATTTTCTACGAGCCCGACCGGCGCGACAAATCGATCCTTCCGCACGATCCTTTCAAGGCGCTCGTCGCCCCGCGGCCGATCGGCTGGGTGTCGACGATCAGCCGGTCCGGCGCGGTCAATCTTGCACCCTATTCGTTCTTCAACGCCGTCGCAGACACGCCGCCGATGCTCGCCTTCTCGAGCAACGGCAAGAAGGACTCGCAGACGTTTGCGGAAGAGACCGGCGAGTTTGTCTGGAACATGCCGACCTGGGATTTGCGCGAGAACATGAACGTCACCTCCGCATCGTTTGCGCAGGGCGACAACGAGTTTCCTCATGCCGATCTGCATATGGCGCCTTGTCGTCTCGTCGGGCCGCCGCGCGTCGCGGAGAGTCCGTGCTCGCTTGAATGCAAGGTGACGCACGTCGTGCCGCTGAACGACGTTAACGGCAAGCCGTGCATCAACACGGTGATCATTGGCCAGGTGATCGGCGTGCACCTCGATGAAAGCTATATCGACGCAAGAGGCCTCATCGAGATCACGCGTATGAAGCCGATCGCGCGCTGCGGCTACCTCGCCGACTACACCGTGCTTGACGAACTGTTCCAGATGCGTCGGCCCGCTTGAGTTGAACCCGCGGGACCATCTCGAAGGAAAATAGATGAAAGGTGAGGTTGATCGCCGCACATTTCTGGCCGCCGCCACGTTTGCA
>JAFAVH010000107.1 GCA_019242655.1 Methylobacteriaceae bacterium | reverse complement strand
TGCGCGGCGATTTACGCGGTCGTTGCCGATCCGGCCGACCGCTGGCTCAGCGGCCATGCCACCGACGAAAGCGGGCCGCTGCCCAGGCCGGCTCAGCCCATGGGCGACCGGTTCCCGCATCGGCCAAGCTAATGCGTCACAAGAATATTTGACATCTATGATTTATGTGACAGAATGATCCAACGGGAGAGCGGCGATGTACACGCAGGCGCTGAACACTGTCTCTGAAGGTCCGGCAGACCAGTCGCCGGAGGCCACGCGTTTCCAGGCCCATGTCGACGCCGAGCAAAAGATCGAACCGAACGATTGGATGCCGGACGCCTACCGCCGCACGCTGGTGCGGCAGATTTCGCAGCATGCGCATTCCGAGATCGTCGGCATGCTGCCCGAAGGCAACTGGATCACCCGCGCGCCATCGTTAAAGCGCAAGGTAGCGCTGCTCGCCAAGGTGCAGGACGAAGGTGGCCACGGGCTGTATCTCTACGCCGCGGCCGAGACGCTCGACGTTTCGCGCGAGGAGCTGATCGAGCAGCTCCTGTCCGGCAAGGCCAAGTATTCCTCGATCTTCAACTATCCGACGCTGACCTGGGCCGACATCGGCGCAATCGGCTGGCTCGTCGACGGCGCCGCGATCATGAATCAGATCCCGCTCTGCCGCTGCTCGTATGGTCCGTATGCGCGCGCGATGATCCGCATTTGCAAGGAAGAAAGTTTTCATCAGCGTCAGGGCTATGAGATCATGCTGACGCTTTCGCGCGGCACCGCAGAGCAGAAAGCGATGGCGCAGGACGCGCTGAATCGTTGGTGGTGGCCGTGCCTGATGATGTTCGGACCACCGGACGGCGAGAGCCAGCATTCCGATCAATCGACGCGCTGGAAGATCAAGCGCTTCTCGAACGACGATCTCAGGCAGAAATTCATCGATGCGACAGTGCCGCAGGCGCATTATCTCGGCCTGACAATTCCGGACAAAGAGCTCGCCCTCGATGAAGCGAGCGGCCACTGGAAGATCGGGCCGATCGATTGGGCCGAATTCAAGCGCGTGCTGTCCGGTGGCGGGCCGTGCAATCGCGAGCGCATGCGCGTGCGGCGGAAAGCGCACGAGAACGGCGCCTGGGTGCGCGCGGCGGCGCTCGCTTATGCCGAGAAGCGCCGCGCGCGTCGCGACGCCATGAAGGTCGCGGCGGAGTAAGCATCATGAGCGAGAAACATCTGCCGCTCTGGGAAGTGTTCATCCGCTCGCGCTCCGGGCTTGCGCACAAACATTGCGGCTCGGTGCATGCGGCCGACGCTGAGATGGCGCTGCAGGCGGCGCGCGACGTCTATACCCGCCGCGGCGAAGGCAATTCGATCTGGGTCGTGCCTTCGAGCGCGATCGTCGCGTCCGATCCCACCGACAAGGACGAGCTGTTCGAGCCGGCAATGTCGAAAGTCTACCGGCATCCGACCTTCTACGAAGTGCCGGACGATGTGGGACATATGTGATGGCGACGACAACAATTTCTTTCGCCGAGACGCCGCTCTTGAATTTGGTGCTGCGACGCGCCGATGACGCTCTCATCCTCGGTCACCACCTGTCCGAATGGTGCGGCCACGCGCCGATGGTCGAGGAGGATATCGCGCTCGCCAATATCGCACTCGATCTCATCGGCCAGTCCCGTTCGCTCTACGATTATGCGGCGCAGGTCGAAGGGTCGGGGCTGACGGAGGATCATTTCGCTTACCGGCGCGAGCAGCACCAATACCGCAACTGCCTGCTCGTCGAGCAGCCGAACGGTGATTTTGCTGCAACGATCGTGCGCCAGGTTCTGTTCTCGACGTTCATGGATTTGTATTGGCGCGAGATGATGAGTTCGCGCGACTCTACGCTCGCCGCAATCGCTGCGAAGGCGGAGAAAGAGACGGCCTACCACATCCGCCATTCCGCGGAATGGCTGATCCGCCTCGGCGACGGCACGGACGAGAGTCATGCGCGCGCGCAAGCCGCGCTCGACGAGCTTTGGGCATTTACCGGCGAGTTGTTCGAGGTGGACGCGGTCGAGCGCTCGCTGATCGATGCCGGTATCGCGCCCGACGCGGGGGCGCTGCGCGATCGCTGGCACGAGCGCATCGCGCCGATCCTGCGCGAGGCGACGCTGAACATTCCAAGCGCGCCGTTCATGCAAAGCGGCGGCCGGAGCGGGCGCCATGGCGAGCATCTCGGCTACATCCTTGCCGATCTGCAATATCTGCAGCGCGCTCATCCCGAGGCGGTGTGGTGATGTCTGCTACCGCCGTTGCAGAGTTCGCATCGGACGGCGATCTCGTCACGCGCGCGCGCGCGGCGGTCGAGCAGGTCTGCGATCCGGAAATCCCGGTGCTGACGATCGCCGATCTCGGCGTGCTGCGCTCGATCGACATGGCGAGCGATGGCGCGATCGAGATCGCAATAACCCCAACTTATTCCGGCTGCCCGGCGATGGACGTGATCGGCTTCGAGGTGAAAGCGGCGTTGATCAAAGCCGGTATCGACAATGCGCGCGTTCGCCAGGTTCTCTCGCCCGCGTGGACGACCGATTGGATGAGCGAGACAGGCAAAGCCAAACTTCGCGCCTACGGCGTCGCGCCGCCGGCCGCGCGTGCTTCGCGTCGCGCTTTGTTTGGCGAAGAGAGCGTGGCGTGTCCTCATTGCGGCTCGCAACACACCGAGAAGGTCTCCGAGTTTGGGTCGACGGCGTGCAAAGCGCTCTGGCGGTGTACGGCCTGCCGTGAGCCTTTCGATTATTTCAAGTGCATCTGATGGCCGCCGGCTTCCATCCCCTCACCATTGCCGATGTTCGGCGCGAGACGCCGGAGGCGATCTCGATCCGCTTCACCGTGCCGCAGGGGATGCGCGAGGACTTCGCCTTCACCAGCGGACAATATTTGACGTTGCGCACTGAGCTCGATGGAGCGGACGTGCGCCGCTCCTATTCGATCTGCTCGGGGATGGATGAAGGCGAGCTGCGCGTCGCGATCAAGCGGCTCGATGGCGGCCTGTTCTCGTCTTTTGCCAACGCGCAATTAAAGACCGGTGACACGATCGAGGTCATGCCGCCGGATGGCCGCTTCGGCCTTGAACCGGACGCAGCGGCGGAGCGTACCTATGTCGGCTTCGCGGCGGGTTCCGGCATCACGCCGATCTTCTCGATCGTGAAAAGCGTGCTCGCGCGCGAGCCGCGCAGCCATTTCGTTTTGTTCTACGGCAACAAATCGTCGGCGACGATCATGTTCAAGGACGAGCTAGACGATCTGAAGGATCGCTTCGTCGAGCGGCTGTCAGTACACCACATCCTGTCGCGCGAAATGCAGGACGTCGATGTGCTGCATGGGCGGCTTACCGGCGACAAGGTGCCGGCGTTGATCCGCACGGCGGGCGGGATCGCCGCCGTAGATGATGTTTTCCTCTGCGGGCCGCTTGCCATGACCGAAGAGGTGAGTGCGACGTTGATCTCGCTTGGCCTGTCACGCGCGCGCATTCATCGCGAGATTTTCACGACGGAAACACCGCCGCGGCCGATCGTGCAAGCCGCGCCATCACGGGCGAACGAGGACGTGAGCCTTTCGGTGAAGGTCGACGGCGCTTTACACCAACTGACGATGCGCAAGGACGAGACCGTCCTCGAAGCTGCCGAACGTCACGAACTCGATCTGCCCTATTCATGCCGCGGCGGCATGTGCTGCACCTGTCGAGCAAAGCTTCTTGAAGGCGTGGGCGCGATGGATCAGAACTTTTCGTTGGAACCGTGGGAAGAAGAAGCGGGCTTTGTGCTCACCTGCCAATTTCGGCCGGCGACGGATAAAATCGCGCTCGATTACGACGCAATGTGAAATCGTTGTTCGGGGGCTACAAAAGAATTTCGTTCGAAAGCGTGCCCTCGCGTAAAGCGGCAAAGAGCGCGAGTGCGATCGGACAGGCGATGAGGAGCACGGCGCCGAAATCGAGCGCGGTCGCAGCGCGGCCGGTATAGCCGGCAAGCCGACCCGCGATGACCGGGCCGAGCGACATCGCAAGATAGAATAAGGTGAAGAAAATCCCCATTCCGCTGGCGCGAGTCTGCGGTTTCAGAACTGAGGTCGGCAACGCCATCATTGCGCCGGCCGGCAAACCGCAGACCAATCCGAATGCGATCAGCACGGCAAGCGGATAGCTCGTGCGCGAGGCGGCAAACATCAGAGCCGCTCCGAGCAGCGTGCTGGCCGCAATCAAAAGACCTCTGGATCTCATGCGATCGGCAACGAACCCGCCGAGCGGTACGGTGATTATCGTCAGCCAGAGGACAAGGCTGATTACAAAGCCGCTCGCTGTGATCGTCCAACCTTTATCGATCAGGACGACCATCCCGAAAGAGAAGATCATCGCGATCGCCGTGTTGAAAAATCCCCAGATGAGTCCGGCAAGCAAAACAAGCAGGATCGTCGCTGTCTCAATGCGCGATTTCGCGACCGCATCCGGTTCGACGAGTCGATCTTTGTAGACGGAGGCCAAAAGGAGCCCGGCTGCAGCGACAAGGCCTGCTGCCAGGAAAAATACCACTTTATACCCCGCGGCGACGGCGAGCGGCGGCAACGCGAGAAGCGCGAGTGCAATGCCGAACGGCCAGGAATTGAGGAACAGCGCCATGGCGGTTGCCATTTCGCGTTCGGCAAACCAATCGGCCACCATTTTCGAGCTGACGACGTTAAGGACGACGCCGCCGGTCCCCATCAGCAACCGTCCGCCGATCTGTGCGGGCCAGGCGCTGGAGAAAGCCATGATGATGTTGCCGATGAACATGACTGCGCACCCGGCCAACACAGTGCGCTTGTCGCCAAGCGCGCGCCCGATCGCGCCGCCCGGCAATGCGATCACTACGCCAGGCAAGAGATAAAGCCCGATCAGCATTCCGATATCGGCAAGGCCGACATTGAATTCGCGTTCGAGGACGGGTCCGATCGCGGCAACGGACTCGAACTGAAACGCCATCGTCGTGCGGACGAGAAACAGCAACCCAAGTACGTGCCAACGACTTGTCATGCTGAGCACCAAAGCAGGGCGAGCAGGAGGGGCGCTCCGCGCCACCGAATCAGGTATATGGCAACTACAGACCGCCCTTAGAGGTTGCAATCAAGAGCGCATTCGCCTCAATTCGCAGCTAAAGGCGCCAGATTACCGATTGTTCATGAACGGCTGGCTAGCGGCGATCGGACCTTGCACCTTCGGCGGCGTACGAGGTCCCGAAGACGTAATCCCACCACGGCGCGCTGACGCCGAAGCCGCGATCGTGATCGCGGAAATGATGCAGCATGTGGACGCGCCGCAGCATGCGCCCGAACCGGGTCGCCGGCTCGCGATGATGCACGTGATAATGCACCATGTCATACGCGAGATAACCGGCTGTGAAGCCGGCAAGCACCGGCCATGCAAGCGGAAAGCCGAAGATAAGTGCGATCACCGCAAAAGCGGCAATCAGGATCGGCCCGCTGAGCAGAACCGGCATGACGAGCCGCAGCGGATCGCTCGGATGGTCGTGATGCACGCCGTGAATGAGGAAATGCAGACGCTTGCCGATTGCGCCCGGTATTTCCCAATGGAAGAGATAGCGATGGCCGAAATATTCGGTCAACGTCCAGGCGATGTAGCCGAAAACCATGCAGCCGAGCGCGGCCACGACGCTTACTGCATTGAAGCTCAGATAAGCGAGAAAGGCGATGACCGGCACATAGACGTAGAGAGGCACCGTCCAGTGAACACGAGAAAGCTTGTCGAGAAGTGCATTCTCGAACAGGCGCGGCGATGCGGTCAGGTAATCCGCCACGGCGCTGTCAGGTCCTGATCTCGTCATCATGCCTGGTCACCTATGCGCCGCAAAAGCCGGCTTGCCGAACGAAGCGCGCGGCTTTTCCGTCACGACATTCTGCCGTTCAGGCCGGTCCGGCATGTTTTCGGTGCGCGTATGCAGCGAATAGCGCGGATTGAAGATGAATTGGAAGAACAGCTTCGTCCAGGACTCATGGGCGTGCAGTCCGTCATAATATTCCGGCGCCATCGCCTTCAGCTCCGGCAACCGGCTCCACGGCACGTCGGGAAAATCGTGGTGTTCGTTGTGATAGCCGATGTTGAGCTGAATACGGTTCAGCGGCCCATAATAGTCGAACGTCCCCTGTCCCGGCGCGAGCGCATAATGCTCTTGTATCCAGCGCGCGCCGACCGGATGCAGTCCGACCGAGAACCAGAACGACGCGAGAAGATAGAGGAGCGCGTTCGGCCCAAACGCGAAGAGGACGATCAGATCACAGACGATGACCGCACCGATATTGATCATCGACCAGCGGCTGAAAATGCCGGGCACGGTGCCTTTGAGGCGGCTGATGCGCAGCAACTGGAACGCCGCGAAAAAAAACAACCAGCCGGCCTTCATGTACCAGCGATTGCCGACAAGACGTGCCTCCCACTCGCTCGGCACGTCGGCATCGTAGTCGTAGGTGCTCAGATGCGAGTGATGCTTGATGTGATAGGAGCGGAAGCCCATTGCCGTTGGGAACGCGTTCGGCAGATCCGCGAGAATTGCGGTGAGCTTATTAAGCCGCGAATCCTTAAAAACAAGATTATGGATCGCGTCGTGGATGACGACGAACATCGCGTGATTGGCGAACGCGCCGATCGCATAGGCGCCGATGAGGGCGAGCCACCAATAACCGATCCCCAACGCGCCAAACAGCGCCGCGAAGCACATCTGCCCGGCGACAACGCCGATCGTGATCCACGCGGTCTTGCGATCGCGGCCGATGAGCGAACGAATCTCGGGATGGGCTTTCAAGATTTCGCGGCGCCGCTCGATATGCGAGCGATCTCCCAATGTCGCTTCCGAGATGTCCATTGGACGATTCATCAAACCGATCCCCGCACCAATGTGTTGCTGTCAGCGCCCGCACTGCTCGCCGCCGGCTCTTTTGCGATTGCGGCCGACGCGGCTAGCTGCTTCTCGTATATGCGGTGAATTTTGTCCACCTTGGCCCCGCCAAGCTCGATCGGCCGGCGCATGGCGACATTGTCTTCGAGAACCCAGCCAAATTCTATCTGTTCCAGATCGTAAATGCGATGCAAATGCCGCATCCTATCTATCAAGCCGAGAATAATGGCGCCGCCGGTGCTGCTGCGCTGGAACTGCTTGCGAATCCCGAACAACGCCATACGCGCCGTCTTGAATTGACCTTTGCGGATACGGCCGATGAGCCGGAGGCCGAACGGAAATAAACGGCCATTCAAATCGCCCGTCATCTCGTGAAGATTCGGTACGGCAATCGCGAACGCCGCCGATGCGCCGTCGAGTTCAAAGACCATGCCGAAATCCTCCGGCATCACGTATCTCAGCGCGTCGGCTGTCGACACGAGTTCGTCGACGGTGAGCGGCACGTAGCCCCAATTGCCGCTCCAGGCGTCGTTGAAAATTTCGGTGAGGACCGCCGCCTCGCCGCGTATATCCTTCAGCCGCAGAGGTCGGATTTTCAGGCGGTCCCGCCATTCGGGCCGCGATGCGAGCCCCGAATCCCGGACATCGGCAGCCGTCGGCCGATAACGATAAGAGATGAGGTCTCTCGCTTTGACATACCCGCATTCCTCGAGCAGTCGCGCGAGGTACGGCGGGTGCCAGGGCATAAACATCATCGGCACGGCGTCGAAGCCCTGGACCAAAAGGCCGGTCTCGCTGTTCACCGAGGGCGAAAACGGACCGTGGACCAGTGCCGCGCCGCGCTCGCGCAGCCATGCTTCCGCCGCCGCCGTCAGTGCGGCAACGACCTCGGGATCCTCGACCGTATCGAGCGAGCCGAACTGGGCGCGCGAGGCGCCAAGCGGCGTGATCTCCGGGTTATAGATCTGCGCCGCGATGCGCCCGACAAGCTTGCCGTTCCGCCGGGCGAGCCAGGACTGCGACGTCACCTGCTTGAAATGCGGGTTCAGCCGATGGGCATAAAGCGTCCAGCGCTCGGCATCCAGCGAGGGCGCAAATCCGGGATGTCCCGAATAGAGGAGGCGCGGGGTGCGGCAGAACGCCAGGAACGAGGCAAGGCCCGATACGGGGACGACATCGATGGCGGCCATGACCGCGCCCTAGCAGCGATCCGTGACCCGAAAATGGCGGGACTTGAATGGCTCCAAAGCGCGGGTGCGCAGCGCTCAGAACGCCGCGCTCGCGACGTGCACCGCCTCTTCGGCGGCGACGGCCGGCCGCGTTCCCAGCGTCGCGATGACGCCGCGGATATCGCTCTCGCTGTGGTTCGCGGAAATGAAGAATCTGAGCCGGGGCTGGTCCTTGGGAACGCCGATCTGCACGATCGGCGGGCAATAGAAGCCGTGCTCCAGAAGGTGCTGCGAGGCGAGCATCGTCTCCTGGCTCGATCCAAACAGGATCGGCACCACGCCGCGCCCGATCGCGGGTCCAGTATCGAGGCCCGCCTCGTGCGCGCAGTCGCGGAACATTTCGGCATTCTTGACGAGGCGGTCGATCCGCCAGGTCTCTTCCTGCATCAGCTGCAGAGCCGCGCGTGCGGCCGCGACGATGACCGGCGACAGGCCCACACTGTAGACGAAGCCCGGCAGCGTGTAGCGCATCCATTCCGTGACGTTGCGCTTCGCGGCGATAAATCCGCCGCAAGAGGCCAGCGTCTTCGACATCGTTCCGATGATGAGATCGACGCGATTGGGATCGACGCCGGCATATTCGCAAATGCCGCGGCCCGTGGCGCCGAGCACGCCAAGCGAATGCGCCTCGTCGACAAGCAACCAAGCTTGATGGCGCTCCTTGATCTCGACGATTCGCGGCAAGTCGACGATGTCGCCGTCCATGCTGTAGAGCGCTTCGACGACGATCAAAACATTGCGGTAATTATCACGATTATTACCAAGAAGCTCGTCGAGGTGATCGAGGTCGTTGTGCCGGAAGACGACAACTGCGGCGCCGGAATTCTTTGCCGCGCTGACGATGCTGTTGTGCGACAATTCGTCGATGAACAGCGCATCGCGCCCCGCCATCAGATGCGTGATCGCCGTCAGGTTGGTGAGATATCCCGAGACCAGCGACAGCGCGGTCTCCGTGCCGAGAAACGACGCGATCTCGTGCTCGAGCAATTGATGCGTCGAGCGCTCGCCGCCGACAAGCCGCGACGCCAGCGCGCCGACCCCGAGCGTCGCGAGCGCCTCCGCGGCGTCGGCTTTCACTTTGGGATGTGGGGCGAGGCCGAGATAGTCGTAGTTGGCGAAGCTGACGAACGGTTTGCCGTTCCGCCGGGCCTCCTCGCCGAGACGATCGACCGGGGCGAAGAAGGGGTCTCCGAAGTCGAGGACGGCCTTCCCGGCTAACCGAAAACGCTTCGAGGCGTAGTCGCTGAGGCTGTTGTGTCGGGCCACGCAGACATAATTCCGGTTGCAGAGCGATTGCACGAGGGCAGTATCGAAGTGTCGGGACCCTTAACGCAATTGCCGCGGGGAAGCCAGCGAAACCGGACCGCTGCGCATGCTGATTCCCGAAATCCCCGCCGCAGTGGCAGACCGGCAACGTCAATGCAAATTCTTGCGCTAAGCAAATGTTATGGCGCGCATTTTGTATGTCGGGTTGAAGATGGAATCGTCCCTGCACGTATCCAGCCCGGATGCCAGATGAAAGATAAGCGCCGAGCTTCGCAACGAAGCTGCGGGGGACGGCGTTGTGGGATTTGAAATCATTGCAAAGGCTTTCATACGAGATGGGTCAACTCGACGTTTTGCAGCCATCCCGGCTCGTCGCACCGGCCAATAAGGGGCCGAAAGCCGGGCGTTTGGTTGTAGTTTCGAACCGGGTTCCCGTCCCGACCGCCAGCGGAACGCCTGCCGCGGGCGGCCTCGCTGTGGCATTGGACGCGGCGCTAAAGGCGCGCGGCGGCCTCTGGTTCGGCTGGTCGGGCAAGACCAACGACATGCCGGAATCCGCGACCTCGCTGCGGACCTACGGTCCGGTCAGCTACGCGGTCGCCGACTTGAGCCGCCGCGACCTTGAAGAATTTTACCACGGCTTCGCCAACCGCGCGCTTTGGCCGATTTGCCATTACCGGCTCGATCTCGCCGAATATTCGGCGCAGCACACGGCCGGTTTCTTCCGGGTCAACGGTTCCTTCGCGCGCCGGCTCGCCAAGCTCCTCGACGAGCGCGACACGATCTGGGTCCACGACTATCACCTCATCCCGCTCGCGCGGGCGCTGCGCGATATGGGCTTTTCAAATCGCCTCGGCTTCTTCCTGCACGTCCCTTGGCCGCCGTCGGATGTGGCCTCGGGTCTGCCGGCCTATGAGGAATTGCTGCGATCTTTCGCGGCATATGACCTGATCGGGTTTCAAACCGAGCTCGATGTCAGGAATTTCATCGACTG
>JAFAVH010000060.1 GCA_019242655.1 Methylobacteriaceae bacterium | reverse complement strand
CGGCAAGATCGCCGAGCAATATTGCAAGAAGGGCTCGAAAGTTTACATCGAGGGCCAGCTGCAGACGCGCGAATTCACCGACAAAGAGGGCAATCAGCGCAAGACGACCGAGGTCGTGCTGCAGCGCTTCCGCGGCGAGCTGACTTTGCTCGACAGCCGCAATCGCGGCGGCGAGACTGGGGAAGACCGCGCGTCAGGCGGCAGCTTTGGCCGCACGTCACCGATGGAGCAACGCCGGCCGGCCACCGTCGGCGGCGGCCGGATGTCGGACGCGCTCGACGACGACATTCCGTTCTAGGGGCTACACTTCCTCTTCGACCCGCTTTGCTTGCGGCAATCGGGTCGGCCGCAGCAAGAAAGACGGCACGTGATCGCCGAGACCGACAGGTGCCGGCTCATTCGGCTCGTGCCGGGAAGGGCGGCGCTCCTGGCCGCGCGATGGCGCCGGCGGACGGCCGTTCTGCCGCGGTTGATCTTCCGGCGCTCGCTGCGGCCGCGCATCGCGCGACCGATGTTCGCCGCCACGTCCGCGCGGGGGACGCGACCGCTGTTCGCCCCCTGATCTAGGTTCGCCGGCAGAAAGCTCCGCGCGCGGACGTCGCTCGCCGCGACCGCCGCTGCGGGCAGCTCCGCGACCGCGTCCGTGACGTACAGCCGGCTCCTCACCGGGGCCGAGTTCATCCGGATGTGGTCCTTGCCACTCGATCTTGTTGTTGATCAGCCGCTCTATCGCATCGACATATTTCTGATCGTCGCGCGTCACCAGCGTGACCGCCGTGCCGCTGCGGCCGGCGCGGCCGGTGCGGCCGATGCGATGCACATAATCCTCGGCATGAATTGGCACATCGAAATTATAGACATGCGAAACGTCGGGAATATCGAGACCGCGCGCTGCGACGTCCGAGCAAACGAGGAGATCGACATCGCCGTTCTTGAACGCGTCCAGCGACGCCATACGCGCGCGCTGGTCCATGTCGCCATGCAGCGCGCCGACGGGAAAACCGTGCTTCAGAAGCGATTTGTGCAGGACACCGACATCGCGCTTGCGATTGCAAAAGACAATCGCGTTTTTGAGATCGTCAGCCGAGCGCAAAAGCTGACGCAGTGCCTCGCGCTTCTCGGGACCGCCGCGTGTGGCGACCAGCCGCTGCGTAATGTTATCGGCGGTCGTTGCTGCACGAGCGACTTCCACGCGCACCGGATTCTGCAGGAAAGTCTCGGTGAGCCGCGTGATTTCCGGCGGCATCGTCGCCGAGAAGAACAACGTCTGGCGCGTGAACGGCACCAGCTTGCAGATGCGCTCGATGTCGGGGATGAAGCCCATGTCGAGCATGCGATCGGCTTCGTCGATGACGAGAATGTCGATGCCGGTGAGCAGCAATTTGCCACGCTCGGAGAAGTCGAGCAGGCGTCCCGGCGTCGCGATCAGCACATCGGCGCCGCGCGTGATCTTGGCTTCTTGATCGCCAAACGAAACGCCGCCGATCAACAAGGCCACGTTGAGTTTGTGATTGATTCCATATCGCGCAAAGCTTTCCTCGACTTGCGCGGCAAGCTCGCGGGTTGGCTCAAGAATAAGCGTTCGCGGCATGCGCGCGCGGGCGCGGCCTTTTTCCAATCGCGACAGCATTGGCAGAACGAAGGCGGCGGTTTTGCCGGTGCCGGTCTGTGCGATGCCGAGAATATCGCGGCCGGCGAGCGCCTGCGGGATAGCCTGAGCCTGAATGGGGGTAGGGGTGGTGTAGCCGGAGGCCTCAACAGCGCTAAGCACCTTTTCGCTGAGGCCGAGTTCGTTGAATGTCATTTGCATCCTGAATGCGGCAAGCCGTGCAGAACTTGAACCGCGGGGTGGCGGGCGCTGCGGCCCGGCATGAGCTTCGATCTGCTCTCGAAAACGCGAGACTTCAGGCGATTCCGCCGTCTCGATGCACTGCGCCTGAGGTAAGCGTAAATTGCGTCAAGTCAATGAAGATCAGATGGGAGCGGTTATTCCCGCCCACTCTTGGCGGTGCCACAGGTGCTTAGCACAATGGGATTGCCGCCGGCCGGGGCGATCATGCTCACGGTCCGCTCGCCGTGGCAGGCAACCTGGATCGACCGTTTGGCTGGAGTGGTCGCGGTCGAGGTGAGATCGATCCCGCCGGAACTGAGCACACCCGAGCGCCCGCTGGCCGCCGGAATAGTCCTGGCGAGCCGCTCGAGATCGGTCTGGCCTTCAATCGCGAGTAGCGGCTGCTTCGAGGCGGTGAGCGGGGTCTCGAGCACTCTGATGCCGATCAAGGAGGCCAGCGCCAGGCCGCCAGCGACCAATGCCATTTGCCGCGTCGCGACGCCGCTTCGATCTGCAAAGAAACTGCCCCGCATCATTGCCCACCTCGCCTCAACGAATGGAGGTAAGCGTAATCTTGCTACGAAGCCTTTAATTTTACCGGTTGCGCTGGAGCAGTTCTGAGAGCACGCCCGACGCAGTTAAATATCGACTAATTCCGCCTCGGAAGCGAAGCTCGCACGCTCCTGAATGAAGGCGAAACGTGCCTCGGGTTTCGTGCCCATCAATCGTTCGACGCAATCGCCGGTTTCTTCACGTTCCTCGGCGTCGATGACCACTTTGAGCAGCGTGCGTTTGCGCGGGTCCATCGTCGTTTCCTTCAACTGATCGGCGCGCATTTCGCCAAGGCCTTTGAAGCGGCTGACTTCGATCTTGCTTTTGCCGGTCAGCTCTTTCGCGATCAGCTCTTCGCGATGCTTGTCGTCGCGCGCGTAGACGCTCTTTGCGCCTTGCGTCAGCTTGTAGAGCGGGGGAACCGCCAGATAGAGGTGGCCGCCATCGATGAGCCGCGGCATCTGTCGAAAGAAGAATGTAATGAGCAGCGACGCGATATGGGCGCCGTCGACATCGGCGTCCGTCATGATGATCACTTTGTCGTAGCGCAGATCATCATGCCGATAGTGAAGCCCGGTGCCGCAGCCGAGGGCCTGGGTCAGATCGGTGAGCTGCTGATTGGCCGAGAGTTTGTCGCGCGTGGCGGCGGCGACGTTCAGGATCTTGCCGCGAAGCGGCAGCACCGCCTGGCTCGCGCGATCGCGCGCCTGCTTTGCCGAGCCGCCGGCAGAATCGCCTTCGACAATAAAGATTTCAGCGCCTTGCGCCGACGAGTTCGTGCAATCCGCGAGCTTACCCGGCAATCTTAATTTCTTGATCGCGCCCTTGCGAGCGATCTCCTTCTCGGCTTTCCGGCGCTGGCGCTCTTCGGCGCGCTCGATCGCCCAGTCGAGAAGCTTCGTCGCCTGCGAGGGCGCCGCCGCCAGCCAGTGATCGAAAACGTCGCGCACTGTGGTTTCCACCAGGCGCGAGGCTTCGGCCGTCATCAGGCGGCTCTTGTTCTGCCCCTGGAATTCCGGTTCGCGCAGGAAGACCGAAATCATCGCGGCGCAGCCGCCCATCACGTCTTCCGTCGTGACGTTGGCAGCGCGCTTCGCCTGATTGATGCGCTCGGCGTGATCTTTCAGGCCACGCAATAAAGCCAGCCGGAAGCCGGCCTCGTGCGTGCCGCCGTCCGGAGTCGGGATGGTGTTGCAATAGGAATGGACGAAGCCGTCATCTTCGGCGAGCCACGCAACCGCCCATTCGAGCGAGCCGTGGCCTCCCTCGCGCGTGATCTTGCCGGAAAATGCCTCCGGCGTGACGCGGTCTTTCTTCTCGATCTCGCGAGCGAGATAGTCGGTGAGGCCGCCCGGAAAGCGGAATGTCGCCTCGGGCGGGATGTCGGTGCCGGGCTCGATCAATTCCGGCGCGCATTTCCAGCGGATTTCGACGCCGCCGAACAAGTATGCTTTCGACCGCGCCATTCGGAACAGGCGGGCAGGGCGGAAATGGACGCTCTTGCCGAAAATCTGCTCGTCGGCCTTGAAGCGCACTTTGGTCCCGCGGCGATTGGCGACGCGGCCAAGCTCCTGCAGCTTGCCTTGTGCCACGCCACGGGCAAAAACCTGTCGGTAGAGTTGCTGGCCGCGCGCGACCTCGACTTCGAGCCGCTCGGAGAGCGCGT
>JAFAVH010000077.1 GCA_019242655.1 Methylobacteriaceae bacterium | reverse complement strand
GTCGTAAGGCGCCAGCGCGTCGATGACGGCATTCATCACAGTCGGCGTCGCACCGACCGTGCCCGACTCGCCGCAGCCCTTGGCGCCAAGCGGATTGATCTTTGACGGCGAGCTCTCGTCGAGCTCGGTCTTGAAGAACGGAAAATCATCGGCGCGCGGCATCTGGTAATCCATGAATGTCGCCGTGAGCAGCTGGCCGTCCTCGTTGTAGACGGTGCCTTCATAGAGCGTTTGTCCGGCGCCCTGCACGATGCCGCCGTGTATCTGGCCTTCGACGAGCATCGGATTCATCGGCACGCCGACATCGTCGACCGTCGTGTAGCGTACGATCGTCACGTGGCCGGTCTCGGGATCGATCTCGACTTCCGCGACATGCGTGCCGTTCGGCCAGCTCGGCCCGTCGACCTTGCCCTCGCTCGAAACGGAAAGACGGCTCTCTGGTTGCTTCGAGGCGATCTCTGCAAGCGTGATCTGCCGGTCGGTGCCGGCGATGCGGAAGCGGCCGTCGGCAAATTCTAGGTCTTGCGTTGCGGCTTCGAGCATCTCCGCTGCGAGCGGGCGCGCTTTCTCCACAAGGTCGGCGATGCTCACTGCGACCGCTGACCCGCCGATATAAAGCGAACGCGAGCCGACGCTGCCGAAGCCGCCGATCAGATCGGTATCGCCTTGCACGACCTCGACCTTCTCGATCGGAATCGACAGCGCCTGCGCCACCATCTGCGCGTAGCTCGTCTCGAGCCCCTGGCCCATTGCTTGCGTCGCCGAATAGACGGTGGCGCGGCCGTCGCCGGTCACATGCAGTTTTGCCGGCTCGACCAGCGCGTTGCCGCCGGTCCACTCGATGTAGCTCGCGATGCCACGTCCGTAGAGCACGCCTTTGGCGTGCGCAGCGGCTTTGCGCTTTTCAAATCCGGCCCAGTCCGATGTTTCAGACGCGCGATCGATCAGCTTGGCGAAATTGCCGCTGTCGTAAGTCTGTCCCATGAAGTTGGTGAACGGCATCTGCTCCGACTTGACGAAGTTTATCTTGCGCAATTCGCGTGGATCCATCTTCATCTGCCGCGCCGCGGCATCCATCATGCGCTCGATGGTGAAGATTGCCTCCGGCCGGCCCGCACCGCGATAAGCGCCGATCGGCGCGGTGTTGGTCATCACGGATTGCGTTTCCATTCGCACGAGCGGAATATCGTAGAGACCCGTCGAGACGAACGGCCCGAGCACAAGCGGGATGATATTGCCCGTGCCGCTGAGATAAGCGCCGGTATTTCCCGTCGCCTTGGCGCGAAACGCAAGAATGCGGCCCTTCGAGTCGAACGCGAGCTCGGCATGGGTGACGAGATCGCGGCCATGCGTGCCGCTCTGGAAATCGTCGATGCGATCGGCGCGGTAGCGGACCGCTTTGTTCAACTTTGTTGCGGCATAAGCGGCGAGCCCGTCTTCCGGATAAAGGCCGGTCTTGTGGCCGAAACCGCCGCCGATATCGCCGACAAGGACGCGGACTGAATCGGGCGGCCGCTTGAGAATGGCGCCCGCCACGATATCGCGTGTCGTTGCCGGCGTTTGCGACGGCACGCGCAAGGTCAGTCTTCCGGCAGCGTCCGGCTCGGCGAGATTGGCGCGCGGCTCCAGTGCATTCGGGACGAGCCGCTGATTGACGAGATCAAGCGCAACGACATGCGCGGCTTTGGCGAAAGCGGCGTCAACGGCAGCCGCGTCGCCGTAACTCGCAGCGGCGGCGATATTATCGGGGATTTGCTCCCACACGCGCGGCGCGTCTGTTGTGAGCGCCGACTGCACATCAATTGCCGCAGGTAGCCCCTCGTACTCGACTGCAATCGCTTCGGCCGCGTCCTGCGCGGCCTGGCGCGTCTCGGCGACGAGTGCGGCGACCGGCTCGCCGGCGAAGCGCACGATCTCGTGCGCAAGCAGACGCCGTGGCGGAAAGCTCGCATCCGAACCGTCGGGCCGCTTAAAAATCGGCAAGGTTGGAATGGTGCCGACATTGTCGGAAACAAGATCGGCGCCGGTATAGACCGCAGCAATGCCGGGATACTCGAGTGCGTCGCCGGTCTCGATCGAAACGATGCGCGCGTGCGCGTGCGGCGAACGCAGAATGTAGAGCCACAAGGCGCCTTCGCTTTCGCGATCGTCGGTATATCGGCCGCTTCCGGTGATCAGCCGCTCGTCCTCGAGCCGCTTCACCGGTTGGCGCGTGCCGAATTTCATATCGCTGGGAAGGATGTTCATATTGGTTCCGCGTGTCCTTGCGCGTCAGATATTGCGCTTGTCGATTTTTTCGAGAGCGCGATCTGTCCAGAGTGCGCCGGCGTCGGCAAACGGCGCGAGGTCGAAAGCGCGTTCGATCGCTGCCTTATCCTTGGCGAGTTTGGGATCGCCGAGAAGCGCGTCGCGGAGGTGCTTGCCTTCATCGCGTCCTTTTCCGGCAGCTTCTTCCAAGATGCGATGCGCCTCGCCGCGCCCGTGCCGTGCAGCGAGTGCAGATGCGACGGCATCGGAGAAGAGCAGGCCCTGTGTCAAATTCAGATTTTTGCGCATGCGCTCGGTGTCGACGGTGAGTCCTTCGGAGATCGCGACCGCCTCGCGTAAAGCGCCTGACGCGAGGCCGAAGAGTTGCGGCAGCGCCAGCCACTCGGCGTGCCAAAGGCCCGGCGGCCGCTCGTGCGAAACCGCCATCGCATCTATGAGGCTCGTGACATATCCCTTCGCTGCTTCATGTGCGGCGATGATCACCGTCGAGCCGACCGGATTGCGCTTGTGCGGCATGGCGGACGAGCCGCCGCGTCCCGGCACGTGCGGTTCCGCGACCTCGCCGACCTCCGTCGACATGAGGTGCACGACATCGCCGGCCATTTTCGCAAGCGTGCCGAGCATGATTGCGATCCACGCGCCGGCCTCGGCCATGCGGCCGCGCAGCGCATGCCACGCGATTGGCGGCGCCGCGAGATCGAGCTCGCGTGCAAATGCTTCGACAAGTGCCGGACCTTTGTCGCCGAATGTCGCAAGCGTTCCAACAGGCCCGCCAAGCGAAGCCGCAAGCACGCGCGCTTTCAGCGCCGGAAGTTCCGCCGTACTCTCGGCGATGCCCGTGGCCCACAAAGCTGCTTTGTAGCCGAATGTCAGCGGCACGGCGTGCTGACCGTATGTGCGTCCGACGCAGATCGTCGCGCGATGTTTTCGCGCGAGCCGCACGAGTCCTGTCACCGTGCGCGCGAGATCGCGCTCGATAAGTTGCAAGCCATCGCGCATCTGCAGAACGAGCGCGGTGTCGACAATGTCCTGCGTCGTCGCGCCTTTGTGGAACGCGCGCTCCAGGTCTTTTGGCAGCTTCTCACGAACGGCTTTGATGAACGGGATCGTCGGCACACCGGCAATCGCCGTGTCGCGGCCGAGCGCTTCAATGTCGAGATTGCCGGGCGAGATCGCTTCGAGAGAGGCGGCGAGCTCCGGCGGAGCGAGTCGCAGCGTGGCCTGCGCACGGGCCAGCGCCGCCTCCGCGCGCAGCATCATCGCAATGCGATTGCGATCCGAGAATATGTCGCGCATCGCGTCCGCCGCGAAGAGCGGACCGAGTAGTTCCGAATCGAGCGCCGAGAAGGTCATGCTCCGATCACGAGGCGTGCGTCATCGCCGCGCGGCCAGCGCACGCGCGAGTGACGAGAGGACACGGGCGCCGAGCGGCCGTTCCTAAGTTTAAAAAAACCGGTCGCCCGGCGCCTCGTGTGCGGCGATTTCTGTCCCCTGCTTCCCGCATCTTCGAGGGCGTGGTTTTGCGTTTCCGCCACCTGTGCCCGCTTAAGCGATCTGAGCCGCGGACCGGTCGTAGTGCCGGACGGGCGGGTTACTCCGCGACGCACGTCTTTCGACGCGCGGCACCGGTTTGCAAGAGCCTCCCGAGGTCTGGGTTTAGGTAAACCCCGACCGCAGGCGCCGCTCCCCACCCGCACTTTCAAGACCACTCTAGAAAGGCCCTCATGTGGGCGGGGATGCGGTGAGCTTATGGGCACGCGCGGCACCGGGGATAACTTTTTGCACATTAAATTTTTGGGGCTGCGCAAACCTTTGGCGGGAGCCGTCCTTCTCCCGCAAGGGGAGACGGACGGCTCCCGCCAGCGACTCGCTGCAATTAATTCACGCCGCCTGGCTTGTTTTCTGCAGCCCGACCTTAAACGTCGCTTCGGTCTTCGCCTTGATATCATCGACTGAAACACCGTCGGCGAGCTCGGTGAGCATCATGCCGCCCTTGCCATGCTTATCGATCGTGAACACGCCGAGATCGGTGATGATCATGTCGACGACGCCGGCGCCGGTGAGCGGCAGATTGCAGCGATGCAGAAGTTTCGGCTCGGTCGAGCCGTCTTTTGCTTTCGCCACATGCTCCATGACGACGACGACCTTCTTGACACCGGCAACGAGATCCATCGCGCCGCCCATGCCTTTCACCATCTTGCCGGGGATCATCCAGTTGGCGAGATCGCCGTTCTCGGCGACTTGCATGGCGCCGAGGATCGACAGATCGATATGCCCGCCGCGGATCATGCCGAAGGAATCGGCGCTCGAGAAATAGCTCGTCGTCGGCAATTCCGTGATCGTCTGCTTGCCGGCATTGATGAGATCGGGATCTTCCTCGCCCTCATACGGGAACGGCCCCATGCCGAGCATGCCGTTCTCGCTCTGCAGCTGCACGGTCATGCCGGCCGGAATGTAATTGGCGACAAGCGTCGGGATGCCGATGCCGAGATTGACGTAAAAGCCGTCGCGCAATTCCTGTGCGGCGCGCGCGGCCATTTGTTCGCGAGTCCAAGCCATCGAAAGTCTCCTGTCAGGCGGCCTTCCGCGGCCGGGTTGTGCGCTGCTCGATGTTCTTCGCCGCATTCGGCGCGTGGACGATGCGCTTGATGAAAATACCGGGCGTGATGATGTGATCGGGATCTATCTCGCCCGGCTGCACGAGATGCTCGACCTGCGCCACTGTGATTTTCGCGGCGGTCGCCATCATCGGATTGAAGTTGCGCGCGGTCTTGCGGTAGACGAGATTGCCTTCGGTGTCGCCCTTCCAGGCATGGACAAGCGCGAGATCGGCAAACAGCCCACGCTCCATCACGTATGTCTCGCCGTCGAATTCGCGCACTTCCTTGCCCTCGGCGATGATTGTGCCGACGCCGGTCTTCGTGAAGAATGCGGGGATGCCGGCGCCGCCGGCGCGGATGCGCTCGGCGAGCGTGCCTTGCGGGTTGAACTCGATCTCGAGCTCGCCGGCGAGATATTGCTGCGCGAACGTCTTGTTCTCGCCGACATAGGACGAGATCGCCTTCTTCGTCTGGCGTGTGTCGAGCAGCCGGCCGAGACCGACGCCGTCGGTCCCCGCATTGTTGGCGACAATCGTCAGGCCCTTCACGCCCGATTCGCGCACCGCGTCGATCAGGACGTCCGGAATGCCGCAAAGGCCGAAGCCGCCGGCCATGATCATCATGTCATTGCGCAACAGTCCCGCAAGCGCCGCCTTGGCATCGGGATACACTTTCCGCATTGTTCCTCCGCACTCCGAAGACCGGGCACATTCGCGCTTACCTAGCCTTCGCAAGCACCGGCATGCAAGGCTCCCGTGCGCGCGCGCCCGTCTGCTTGGCCGCTGCTTGGCCGCGGCTGATTTCGATGGCATGGGTGCCCGAAGGCTCACGCAAGATGCATGGTCGGACACGGGTCGAGATGAATTCAGCAGTTATGACTGGCGGCGAGGCGATCGTCGCCGGGTTGCTCGACCATGGGATCGACACCGTCTACGGCCTGCCCGGCGCGCAGGTCTACGGCCTCTTCGATGCGCTGCATCGCGCCCAGCCAAAGCTGAAAGTGATTGGCGCCCGCCACGAGCAGGCCTGCGGCTACATGGCCTTCGGCCAC
>JAFAVH010000106.1 GCA_019242655.1 Methylobacteriaceae bacterium | reverse complement strand
CGACAGGCTTGAGTCCGACTCCGTAGGCATCGGCTTTGACCACGGCCGCGCATTCGACAGCTGGCGTTCCTTGCGCGACTTTGTCGCGAAGCAAACGCCAATTCGCGGCAAGCGCTTCAAGGTCGATCGTGAGGATCGCGCCGGCGGCGGCCTCGTCGATGCTATTCACCTCACGCGACCCTCAACTACATGCGCGCCGGCAAATTCTCCTCGCGCGCCAGATTGCCGAAACGCGTCACTTCCGCTTCGAAGGAGAGTTCGACCGTGCCTGTCGGGCCATGGCGCTGCTTGCCGATGATGACTTCCGCGCGGCCGTGTGCACGCTCCATTTCGCGCTCCCAGTTCAAGAACTCCTCCGTACCTTCGCGCGGCTTCTTGTTGGCGAGATAGTACTCCTCGCGAAAGATGAAGAGAACCACGTCCGCATCCTGCTCGATCGAGCCGGATTCGCGCAAATCCGACAATTGCGGACGTTTGTCATCGCGCGACTCAACTTGGCGCGACAGCTGCGACAAGGCCAGGACCGGCACGTTGAGCTCTTTCGCAAGAGCCTTCAGGCCGGTCGTGATCTCGGTGAGTTCCTGCACGCGGTTTTCGTTCCCGCGCAAGCGGGAGCCCGACAAGAGCTGGATGTAGTCGACGACGAGAACGTCGAGGCCGCGCTGCCGCTTCAGCCGCCGAGCACGCGCGGTGAGCTGAGCGATCGAGAGGCCGCCGGTCTGATCGATATAGAATGGCACCGTCTGCATCTCGCGCGCGGCTTCGGTGATGCGGTAAAAATCACCTTCATTGATGTCGCCACGGCGAATCTTATAGGACGCAACGCCCGACTGTTCGGCAATCATGCGGGTAGCAAGCTGCTCCGCTGACATTTCAAGCGAAAAAAAGCCGACAATGCCGCCGTTCCTGGTGCGCTGCGTGCCATCGGGCAGCGTCTCGCCTTCGTAGTTTCGCGCGATGTTGAACGCCATGTTTGTGGCAAGCGACGATTTGCCCATGCCGGGACGCCCGGCAATGATCACGAGGTCTGATCTCTGCAACCCACCCATCTTGTGATCGAGATCGGTAAGACCGGTCGCCGTGCCTGAGAGGCCGCCGTCGCGCTCATAGGCGTGTGCGGCCATATCGATTGCGGTCGTCAGCGCCTCGGAAAAACGTTGGAAGCCGCCGTCATACTGGCCTGTCTCGGCCACCGAGTAGAGCTTGCGCTCGGCTTCTTCAATCTGCGCACGCGGCGAAGAATCGACCGGCGCGTCGAAAGCACTGTTGACGATCTCCTCGCCGATGACGATGAGGTCGCGGCGCACGCTCAAGTCATGAACGGTGCGGCCGTAATCCTCGGCGTTGATGATGGTCGTGGCTTCCGCCGCGAGGCGCGCGAGATATTGCGAGACGGTAACACCCTGGCCAACATCCTGTTCAGTCAGGAAGGTTTTCAGCGTCACCGGTGTTGCGATCTTGCCGGCCCGGATCAGCTGTGAGGCAATCTCGTAAATGCGTTGGTGCAGCGCTTCGGAGAAATGCTCGGGAAGCAGAAAATCGGAGACGCGGTCGAACGCGTCGTTGTTGACAAGGATCGCGCCGAGCAGGGCCTGTTCCGCCTCGATATTGTGAGGCGGGATGCGGTAATTGGTGTCCCCTTGCGGGGCCGCGACAGCAAGGCCCCGGCGTCCGCCAAAAGCTTCGACATTGGCCATCGAGAGACAGGCTCCGGAAGTGATTCGGCCAAACGCGCCGGGCTCAGGGTTCTGGCACGTGGGAGTCGGCTTGGTAAGCACTGTCTCAAGCGCCGCTCAGATATCGCCGCTGTTCACTATCTCCACATTGTCGACCGGCGCGTGTGCTTGACTTGCAATCCGCGCAACGACCTCGATCGCCAAGGTTCCGCTGAGGCTGACGGCTGCGGAGAGAATGAGCGTCGGGATCGGGCCGGCGGCGGTGAACACATAGGCATAGATGAGCGGCGCCGCCGCGCGCGCGCCAAGGCTTGGCACCGACAGCTTGCCGAGGATTGCGCCGTAGCCGGCGCTGCCGAACAGGAACAGCGTTACCGTGCCTTTGACGATCGTCAGGATGCCGTTCGCCATTCCGTAAAGCGTGGCGAAGATGCCGCCCGTGACGATCCCGACCGGACCGAGCGCGAGCGCGGCGATCGAGATTGGCTGCATCGCGGCGGAGATGCGCGCGGCGAGCACCGGGCTTGCTCGTGGTCCCAGGCTCATCTCGCCGATGCGGCCGATGACCTGAGCCGGCCCGACAATCATGCCGATGATGATCGCTGCACTTTCGGAGAGACCGAGCGCGCCGAGAATTGTCAGGAGATGCACCGCGAGCCCGGCAAAGACAAAATTGCCGGCGGCGACCATCAGCGCAAAGCAGATGAAGGCGGCGCGCCGCGCCTCCGGTGAAAGCGGCAGCGGCGGCCGCGACCAAGTGGGCGCGAGCGGCTCTCCGCCAGACGCGTTCGACAAAGGCGGCCGGCGGGGCAGGGCGATCAAGCCGATCGGCAGACAGATGCAGATGTTGACCGCCGCGAACAAAAGATAGGTCGCGCGCCATCCCCAGTGCGCCGCAACGAACGCCGCGATCGGCCAGAAGAATGTGGAGGCGAGGCCGCCGAAGAGCGTCAGCATCGTGATGGCGCGATTGGCGTGCGGCCCGGCGACCTGCACCAGCGCCGGGAAGGCGGCGTCGTAGAGTGACATCGCGACCGCAAGGCCGAGGATCAGGCAGCCGATCGCGTAGACGATCGGACCCGGCGCGAGCCCGATCGTTATCAGTCCGAGCGCACCGACGATCGCGCCGGACGCGAGAACAATGCGCCCGCCACGCCGGTCAATGGTGCGTCCAACGGTCGGCGCCGCCAACGCTCCGGCGACAAGAAGGGCGGAATAGCCGAGCACCGCGCTCGACAGCGAAATCCCGAACTCGCGTGCGATCAGCGGGCCGGTGACGGCAAAGGAATAGTAGAGTGTGCCCCAGGCACAGATTTGGCCGAAGCCGAGAAGAGTAATTGTTCCCCAGAGCGCGCGCGGGATGCGGGTGCTAGCGGGCGCGCCGGACTCTTGCATGCCCGCTTCTTGCACGCGGCGCCGGCCGAGGCGAGCGGCGCGCGATTGCTTCACAGCGATGCATCCGGCTGCGAATTCGCCGTTTCCTGAGGCACGCGCATTGCATAAGGTACACCACGCCCGCGATGGGCACGACGAGCGAGGGGCATAAGAAAATGGCTCAGGCGACCACTTCGAACACCCGCTGGATTCAGCTCTTGCTCGGACTCATCACAATGATGGCGATCTCGAGCCCGCAATATACGTGGACGCTGTTCACGAAGCCGTTCCAGACGACGACGGGCGCGGGCCTGCCGGCAATCCAGATCACCTTCTCGCTGCTCATTGTCCTGCAGACATTCTTCTCGCCGGCGCAGGGGTGGCTCATCGACAAATTCGGACCGAAGCTTCTGATCGCGCTCGGCGCAGCATTGTCGGGTCTCGGTTGGGTGCTCTCGGCCCACATTACGAGCCTCGCCGGGCTTTATCTCACGTATGGATTGTTCTGCGGCATCGGCACCGGCATCGTTTATGTCGGCATCGTCGGTCTGATGGTGCGTTGGTTTCCCGACCGGCGCGGGCTCGCCGCCGGCGTCGTTGCCGCCGGCTACGGCTTCGGCGCGATTCTGACGACGTTCCCAATCGACTCGATGATCAAGAGTTCGGGCTATCAGACAACGCTGATCACATTCGGCATCATCCTCGGCATTGTCGGTGTTGCCGCGGCTTTGGGCTTGCGCGAGCCCGCGTCAGGCGAAGTCGCGGACGCCGCGCGGCACGCCGAGGTCGAGACCGCTTCGCGCGACACTGCTCCGCGGGACATGCTGAAGACGCCGATCTTTTGGCTCATGTTCATCATGATGACGATGATGTCGACCGGCGGCCTCATGGTCGTCTCGAATTTCGCTGCGTTCGCGCGCGAATTCGGCGTCGCCGACGTGATCCTGCTCGGCATGGCGGCATTGCCGCTCGCACTTACCGTCGATCGTATCACCAACGGCCTGACACGGCCCTTCTTCGGCTGGGTCTCCGATCACATCGGACGCGAGAACACAATGGGACTCGCCTTCTTTCTCGAGGGCTGCGCCATCGCGCTTCTGGTTTATTTCCGCACTGACGCGCTCGCCTTTGTCGTTCTCTCCGGCCTCGTCTTCTTCGGCTGGGGCGAGATTTTCTCGCTCTTCCCATCGACGCTGACGGACACGTTCGGCACGAAACACTCCACGACGAATTACGGCTTCCTCTATATGGCGCAGGGCGTCGGTTCGATTCTCGGTGGGCCCGCGGCTGCGTGGCTGCACGATGCGACCGGAGGCTGGGTGCCGGTCTTCGGCGTTGCGATCGCGATGGATATATTGACCGCGCTGCTCGCGCTCTTCGTGCTGAAGCCGATGCGGCGCGGATATATCGGCGTCGCCACAAGCGCGCCGAAGCTGCGCGCGGCGGAGTAGAGCAGAAGCGAAGAGCTTACGGCTTGCTTTTGCCGTATCGGAGGGACCGGCATTTTCCAGAGAAAACCAGCGGACATCCACCTCGCAAATTGACGGCTATTGGTCTAGCGTCCCCCAATGACCTTCACCAGTTGCCTCGTCGTCATGTTCGGTGGTGCCGTCGGCACGTTGGCCCGCTATGTCATCTCGACGTTGGCGTTGCCGATCAGTGAGCAACTACCGTGGGGCACAATCATAATCAATGTGACGGGCTCGTTCTTGATCGGGTTCTTTGGAACGCTCACCTTGGCGCATGGCAAGTATCCAGCGCCCGAGAACGTTCGGCTTTGCGTCATGGTCGGATTTTGCGGGGGCTATACGACCTTCTCGGCTTTCAGCCTGCAAACCCTCGATCTTTTGAGGGCAGGCGCTCTTGGCCGGGCGCTCGTCAATGTCATAACGTCAGCAGCCTTGTGCATCGGCGCCGTCGCCGCGGGCCATTTTCTAGCCTCACATCTCAACGGCGGTGCTGCTCAGATTGCGCAAGTCGCGATCGAGGAAGAAGCATAGCATCTTTCCCGGACCGCGACGAGCAAAGGCCGAAATCGGGGCACTCGCCGCTAAAGCGAACGCTTCTCATCACCTCTCGTCGCCGCCGGCTTCCGCCAATGCAGCGCCGACCTCAAGGCCGAGATCGTCCAACGAGCTTTCCTCTCGCGTCACGATCACTTCGCCCTTGAGCTGGCGTTCGGCTTCCTCGGGTGAGCGCGCGACGTTCACCGTCACCGTGACTTCGACCTCGGGATGCAGGTTAACGGGCACGGGATGCAAGCCAAGCGTCTTGATTGGATTCGACAAAGCGATTTGCGAGCGGTCGAGCTTCACGCCGCTCTTGCCGATCGTCTCGGCGATGTCGCGCGGCGATACCGAACCATAGAGCTGACCAGCTTCGCCCGCCTGACGAATGACCGTGTAGGTCTTGCCTTCGAGCTTACCTAAAACCTTTTCCGCGTCTTTGCGGCGGTCGAGATTGCGTGCCTCGAGTTCGGTGCGTTGGTTTTCGAAGCGCTTCTTGTTGGCTTCCGTCGCGCGCAAAGCCTTGCCGCGCGGCAAAAGGAAATTTCGCGCAAACCCGTCGCGGACGCGAACGGTTTCGCCCATTTGTCCAAGCTTTGGAACGCGTTCGAGCAGAATAACTTGCATCTTGTTTCTCCGATTTTGATCAAGGTGAGGTTGGGGGAGCCGGTTGGCGCAGGCGCTTGCGTTCGCGCAAACCTAGCGCCGCATCGATGAGGCCGAGGACGGCAAAAATTGCCATCGGCCAAGGCGGTATGAACGACATGATAAGATATGCGCCGAACAGAAGCGGCGTTCGCGCTGACATGCCGCGTGTCAGATCGTGCATGACGGCGAGGCCCTGTAGCGACAGCGCCGTTCCCAGCACGGCCGCAACGATGAGCGCGACAAAGCCGATCTCGTGACCGACGAAGATCAGTCCTATTGCGGGGACTAGCGCCGCCGCGAACGGAACCGGGAGGCGGAGGTTGTACGGTATGTCCGGCCATACAGTCGGCAGCCGTGCGGAAATCTGCACTGTGCGGGCGGCGAGCCACAGATTGGCGATAAGAACCGACAACGCCGAGGCGGCCATCGTCGGCGCAATCGTTCGGGCGAGAAGCCAGGCGAGCTGATCCGGATCGACGCTGTCGGGCAAACTGGTCAGCGTGCCTTTGAGCTCGCGAATGGCAGGCGCGAGTTCGCTGGTAAGTCGCGTGAGCGCGGTGCTCAACCCGCCATATGTCGCAGCGAGGATAAGAGCACCGATGCTGAACGCGATAGCAAGAAACAACGTCGCAACGGTGAGTGCGCGCATCGGGGCGCCATTGGGAGTCGCCGGAGGCACTTGTTGCACGGGCATGCGCCGCGACTGCTGCTGCTCGGGCGGCGGCGCGCCGCGCAATGCCGCCGCACAAACGAGCCA
>JAFAVH010000016.1 GCA_019242655.1 Methylobacteriaceae bacterium | reverse complement strand
CGCGGGCGGTATTTTCGCGACTCGGCTTGCAAGCCGGCGAGAGCACTGGATCGGCGCGGCACCCCGCGATCCCAGCCGGGGCCGACGCGGCGGCACTGCTGGCGCTTTTAAAAAAGGGGCGCAACGATCTCGAGGACGCAGCCTGCCGCCTCGCGCCGGTGGTCGTCGATGTGCTCGCCGTCCTCGGCGCGGCGAAGGGCAGCCGCTTGGCGCGAATGTCCGGATCCGGGGCGACGTGCTTTGCGCTCTTTGAAAACTGTCATCAGGCCGCCCGCGCCGCGCGCGCGATCCGTCGCAATCATCCGGGCTGGTGGGTCAAACCGACGGTGTTGAGGTAAGTAGGTTGGCTCCCCGCTGCCGGCTCTGCTAAACGGCAGCAGGGCAACACCGAAGCGTTGAGTATGAGTAATTTTTCCGCCGAGAGATTGTCGATCCCGGACGTAATTTTTATCCGCGCCCGCAAGTTTGCGGATTCGCGCGGTCACTTTCTCGAGACGTTCCGTAAGTCGGATTTTGCGGATTTGGGCATCAGGTGCGAATTCGTGCAGGACAACCAAGCCTTTTCGGCGCAGACCGGAACAATTCGCGGCTTGCACTTTCAAGTTCCACCGCACACGCAAGCAAAACTCGTCCGGGTTCTGCGCGGCGCGGTCTACGACGTGGCCGTGGACTTGCGCCGCAGCAGCAAAACCTACGGAAAGTGGTGCGGCGCGCGACTTACGGCAGACGGCGGCGAGCAAATTTTTGTGCCGCAGGGTTTCGCCCATGGCTATTGCACGCTCGAACCGGATACGGTCGTCGCGTACAAGGTCGATTCCTATTATGCTCCTCACTCGGAGGCGGGTTTGATCTGGAACGACCCTGAAATCGGCATCGATTGGAGCGTGTCTGCATCGCGCGTGCTCGTGTCGGAAAAAGATAGCAAGCTGCCGTCGCTCACCTCCTTCAAAACGCCGTTTACGGGCGTTGCGTGATGAGCCGCTTTCTTGTCACCGGCGGCGCGGGCTTCATTGGCTCCGCCGTCGTGCGCCATCTCATCGAGAACACGACACACAAGGTGCTCGTCGTCGACAAGCTGACCTATGCCGGCAATCTCGACAATCTTGCCGCGGTGGCATCCAACGAGCGCTATCGCTTCGCCCGGGCGGACATTTGCAGCGCCCGCGACATGCGAGAGATCATCGCCGGCTTTCGCCCTGATATTATCATGCATCTCGCTGCCGAGAGCCATGTCGATCGTTCGATCGATGGACCGGGCGAGTTCATTCAGACGAACGTGGTCGGCACGTTCACCTTGCTGCAGGCCGCCCTCTCCCATTGGCGCCTGCTGAAGGGGGAAGAGCGAGAGCGCTTCAGGTTTCACCATATCTCGACCGACGAGGTCTTCGGCTCGCTTGGCGCGGAGGGTTTGTTCACCGAAGAGACGCCATACGATCCGAACTCCCCCTACTCCGCTTCGAAAGCGTCGTCGGATCATTTCGTCCGCGCTTGGCATCACACCTACGGCCTGCCGGTCGTGCTTTCCAACTGCTCGAACAATTATGGACCATACCATTTCCCGGAAAAGCTTATTCCGCTCGTCACGTTGAACGCGCTCGAAGGCAAGGCCGTACCGGTTTATGGCGATGGATCGAACGTGCGCGACTGGCTTTACGTCGAGGATCATGCACGCGCCCTTCAGCTGATCGCCGAGCGAGGCCGCGTTGGCGAAAGCTACAATGTCGGCGGACGCAATGAATGCACCAATATCGACGTGGCGCGAAAGATTTGCGCTCTTGTCGACGAATTCGCACCCGACCCGCAAAGCTCACGCGAGCGTCTGATCACGTTCGTCGGCGACCGGCCGGGTCATGATCTTCGTTATGCGATTGATGCATCCAAAATCGAACGCGATCTCGGCTGGACGCCGCATGAGACCTTCGAATCAGGTTTACGCAAGACGGTCGCTTGGTATCTCGAAAACAAGGCGTGGTGGCAGCGCATTCGCTCCGGCGTCTATCGAGGCGAGCGCCTCGGGGTCGTCGCGTGAACGGTCCGATCCTGATTGTCGGCGCCAAAGGCCAGCTCGGTCACGAGCTCAGCGCCGAGGCGCGCCGACAAAGCAGTCCTGTTGTCGCAGTCGGGCGCGACGACCTCGATATCACTTGCGTGGAAGCGGTGCGGAGGCGTGTCGATGAGACCAGGCCGTGCGCGATCGTCAATTGCGCGGCTTATACTGCCGTCGACAAAGCCGAGAGCGACAGCCACGCCGCGCATGCGATCAACGCGCTCGGACCCGAATATTTGGCGCGTGCTGCCGCCGAACATGACATCCCCCTCATGCATGTCTCGACCGACTATGTCTTCGATGGCACAAAGAGCGGCGCTTACACGGAACATGATCGCGTCGCCCCGCTTGGCGTCTATGGGCGCAGCAAGGAAGAAGGCGAGCGCCGCGTGCGCGACAGCAATTCCAAGCATATCATCTTGCGGACTTCGTGGGTTTACGGTCCGTACGGAAACAACTTCTTGAAAACAATGCTGCGTCTATTGCGCGAGCGCGACGAATTGCGCGTGGTCGCAGATCAGCGCGGCTGCCCGACGGCAACGATCGACATCGCGCGCGCGCTTCTTGCCGCGGTGTCCACCACGGCTGGCAGGCACGCGAAGTGGGGCACATATCATTTCGCGGGCGCCGGCGCGGCGACATGGCATGGGTTCGCTGAAGAGATAGTCGACGCCGCGGCGCGCTGTGGCGGGCGGTCCGTACCGGTCATCCCGATTACAACGAAAGATTATCCGACGCCGGCAAAACGTCCCGGAAATTCGGAGCTGGATAGCAGCCGCTTCTATGCATCGTTCGGCTACAAGAGTCCGTCCTGGCAGAAAAGGACACGCGAAGTCGTCGAATCGCTGCTCGTGACGGCGGAGGCAAGGTGAAAGGCATCATCCTCGCCGGAGGATCCGGCACGCGCCTTTATCCCATCACCACCGTTGTCTCCAAGCAGCTTCTGCCTGTCTACGACAAGCCGATGATCTACTATCCGCTATCGACGTTGATGCTAGCGGGCATTCGCGACATCTTGATAATCACGACGCCCCCGGACAAGGTTCACTTCGAAAAACTCCTTGGCGATGGTACGCAATTCGGCATTCGCTTGTCTTACGCCGTTCAGGATTCGCCGCGCGGATTGGCGGATGCTTTCATTGTCGGACGCACGTTCGTCGGACGCGAGCGTGTCGCGCTCGTGCTCGGCGACAATATTTTCTACGGCTCCGGACTGCCGCAATTGCTGACACGCGCTGCGGATCGCGAGCAGGAGGCGACCGTGTTCGCTTACGTCGTGTCCGATCCCGAGCGGTACGGCGTCATCGAGCTCGATGCGGAGGGCAAGGCGGTTTCAATCGAGGAAAAGCCGGCAAGACCACGTTCGCAGCTGGCGATCACCGGGCTTTATTTCTATGACAATCGCGTCCTCGACATTGCCGCCGCGGTAAAACCTTCCGCGCGCGGTGAAGTCGAGATTACCGACGTCAACCGCGCTTACATGGAACGTGGCGATCTTCATGTCGAGGTCCTGAGCCGCGGCATCGCCTGGCTCGATACGGGAACACACGACAGCCTGCTTGAGGCCGGTCAATACGTCGAAATCCTTGAACGCAGGCAAGGATTGAAAATCTCGTGCCCGGAAGAAATTGCGTTCCTGCAGGGCTTCATCACCCGCGATCAGCTGATCGCCGAGGCGCAAAAATTCGGCAAATCAACCTACGGCCAATACCTGCTGCGCATCGCGGAGACTTACTGATGCGAATGACAGTCGGCGCTGCCGTAACTCAGGTCGCGCCGAAGGATGCCTGCAATCTTTTGCGGCGAATAAAGCCTGCTTGCATCTGACGGCAGATCGCGGGCGCCGCGGCGCGGAACGATCTTGCCAATCCGCCGCGCTTCGGCGTCGCTCACCGCGGCGCCGATTGCCTCGGCGAGCAGCTCCGGATCGACCCGCTCGATCGAGATGATTTCGGGGAAACGATGCGACAGGTCCTTGCATTCATATTTATTGGTGACGGCCAACACGCCGGCCTCCGCCATTTCGAGCGGCGGATAGCTTGGATGCGGCGATACCATCAAGCTTATACCGACCGCTGCGCGATTCAGGTGATCCGCGTAATCATCAAGACTGGTTTTCCCACCGATTTCCATATTCTGCACCGGCACAGTCCAGCGCCGGTCGAATTCCTCTCCGAGTGAGATAATGCGCCACCGGCTTGCAGTGACCGGGTCGTTCTGCTGCCAACGAAACAGCGCCTCGCAGATAATCTCGAACGTGTTGCGCGAGACTGTCGGCCGTCCATAGATCAGAATGCGCCGCTCGCGGGGTAGGGGTGCCAGTGCCTGGTCGATTCGCGTGTTCAGCCGGTAAGGAATGAAGGAGGCATCGCGAAACGCGTATTTCGCCGTCATCGTTTCGAACAGCTCCTCGGAATTGACGATCGCAAGCGTATTCGCGCCCTTGTGATAGGCCGTTTCGGCGAGCGCATACTTGCTGCTCCAGCCGTAGAAATGCGGCTCATCGTCTTGAATGAGATAGACGAGAGGCGGCTCGCGGCCGAAGAACACTTTCTGATCCGCAATCAATTCATGAGCGAGGTTGGCGGTCCACCAGGCTGTCGCAAGAAACAGATCATCCGCGCGCAGATCGAGCCTGCCGCCCGTGCGATCGTTGGCATCGACAAGAACGCGAGATGCCTCGTCAGTGCTTTGGAAGAAAGGCTGCGCGCGATAATCGGGAAAGCTCGCATACCCCTCCGGCGCGATATCGGCCTCGGTTGTGACGATCCGCCGGTCGAATGCGTCACCTAGCTCATCCGCCAACTCATTGAAGATTTTCAGAGCGGTTGCCACGCCGCCGAATATCTGTCCGGGATTGACGGTCGGCGTCAGCAGCGTCAGCCGGGGCCGCTCATTGCGCGAGGGATAGGAAAGGATCGGGCGCGTCTCGATGATCGCAAGATCCTGCGGGCGCACGCTCCAGTCCGCGCGCGCGAGGCATGGTTGAAACACGCGCAGGCGGTGTTTGACGACGTCGTCGGCGCCATTCACCGCAAGAACCGTGTATGGAATGGGGTAAAGATCGCGCCGCACGACCTTCAGCCATTCATACCCGTGGGCTTCGGCGATCATGAGAATGCTGCGTTCGATCGCATGCGCGAGCGTGCCATCTATTTGCGCGGCCTCTACGGGGAAATCGGAGAACTGAAGGTTAAGATCGAGCAGTTTCCGAATCGCTGCAGAGCGGCCCCAAAACATCGAGCCGGAAGGGAATTCGAGAACGAGATTCTTGTTGAGCGCGATGCCCATCCGCGCGAGCAGCGCGCGCGCGTGATTGTAGTCATAACCCCAGTTCAGAATTCCACGTAGATCGAACAAGTGTTGGGCAAACACGATGCCGATCTTCGGATCCTCGAGAAGGTGCAGGTTCGCCCGTGCAATCTCGGGCGAGCCGATGAGGTTCTCGGTGAGATAGAGCCGCCACGACGAAAGCGGCGTGCCGCCATGGGGAGAGCGCTTGGTATGGAGGTGTAGAAATATCTCGTAGCGATCGTACACGTCCCTGAAAGTGATCAGTTTCGGCGCGATGTCCCGTCCGCGATTTTCGCAGAGCCGCACGTCGACGGAGCCCCGATCCCACGCGGCGCAATGCGCGACGATCTCCGCGCGTTTCTCCTCCGTATCGGTCGAGATGAAGAGATCGGTCCGGCACGGAATGTTCCGCAATTGGTTGAACAGTTCCGACACGATCTCGGGGTAAAAGGCATGGATGATCGCCGCCACCTTTTCATGCCGGCACGGCGGAACGTCGAAGCCAAACGGAACTTCCAGCGCGAAATCGGTTTCGTTGGCCGGGCGCCGCGAGGGCACCACGCCATCGATACGCGTGAGCTCGTAGGTATAGAGATAGCGTGTCGCCTGCTGATTTACGGATGCGTTGATGGGGTTGCGGTCGCGCCCTTCCATGGGATCGGTGACGGCGGCGATCTGGCGCAGCGCCGCGCCAATCAGGGCGCGAAAACCGTGTTGGCGGTAAATTCGCGGACCATCGCGGAAAAACTGATCCGGCGGCAGGTAGATGCCGGTCGGGCTGTCGACCGCTCCAGCGAGGAGCTTAAGGGCGGCGCTCAGGACCGCCGCGAAGCCGCGCGCCTTGAACAGCCGATATCCCGCCCCGAGAAGCTTCAGCATGGCCATCCGCCCCGTTCGCATTCCTTGTGGGCAGTGGCAATGCCGGCCCCTCGGTACGGACGCCCGCTATCCCACTTGCTGAAGCCCCTTACGAACGTCACGACTTTGCCGCCAATCGGGGCTAATCCGAACCGGGATAACCTAGCCAAACCGTCCCGGCGAGAGCGCCGGAGCAAACCGCGAATTGTTTCGACGGCCTTGAGATTCCTCGATGATTCAGCTTGACCGCGTATTCAAATATTATCGATCCAACGGTCACGTTAAGGTTGTGCTCGATCACATCGATATGGATTTCCAGGCAGGGCGCAGCCACGCGATCCTCGGAATCAATGGGGCCGGCAAGTCGACTCTGATGCGGCTTCTGGCGGGGAGCGAATTGCCGAATAGCGGGCGAATTCGCAGATCGGTTCGTGTTTCGTGGCCGCTCGGCTTTGCCAGCGGCCTACATCCCAAAATGACCGGGCGCGAGAACGTCAAATTCGTCGCGCGGCTCTATGGCTATGATCCGAAGCGTGCGATCAGCTTCGTCGAGGATTTCGCCGAGATCGGCGCGTCGATGGACATGCCGATCGGCATCTATTCCTCGGGCATGGGCGCCCGCTTCGCGTTCGGACTGTCGATGGCAATCGACTTTGAATGTTACCTCATCGACGAGGTAACTGCCGTCGGAGATGCGCGTTTTGCCGCCCGGTGCCGGCAGGAATTCGCCAAGCGGCGAGAGCGAGCGGACTTGATCATGATTTCGCACGACATGTCGACCATCAAGGAATATTGCAGCCGAGGTTCGGTCTTGGCAGGGGGCAAGCTCTACACCTTTTCCAATGTCGACGATGCGATCGAGCTGTACAAGAAGATGAACCAATAAGGTCTAAGCCCGGAATCATGCTTCGGATCAGAACGTGAGCATCTCTGTGGGCAGCGACATCGTCGTCGCGGAGGATGGAAAAAGCCGCGCGGCTGCCGTCGCGCGCGCGCTGCGGCGGGCGGCGCGCGAAGCGCGCATGCCGGCGAGCATCGTCTCCGGCGGCACCGGCTTTCGCCGCACGCGCAAAGACAGATTGTTCACACTTGGTCTCGCAGCGAGCTTTGTCGCGATCGCGCTCCTGCCGATGCTTGTCGTCGGGATCTACTACGGTCTCATCGCTTCCGATCAGTATGCGTCGGAAGCGCGCTTCTCGCTGCGCAGCGGCGAGCCGGGCATAGCCGACATGCTCGGCGGACTGACCGGCGGCAGCGGATCGCAGCAGACGCAGGATTCCGAGATCATCGTCGAATACGCTCGCAGCCGGACGATTTTGCAGAGTCTTCAAACCGAAATAGACGTGAAGCAGATTTTTTCTCGCGACGACATCGACTATTTCTCGCGTTTCAAGAAGGACAAGCCTATCGAAAGTTTGGTGCGCTATTGGCGCAAGCGGGTCGACGCGCATTACGAGAAAACATCCGGAATCATTACGCTCGAAGTCAGGGCATTCACCCCGCAGGATTCGTTGCTGCTAACCGAAAAGATCATCGATCGTTGCGAAAAGCTCGTGAACGACTTGTCGCAGCGTTCACGGCGCGATGCTCTCACACAATCCGAACAAGAGCTGCATCGCGCGGAAACGCAGCTCAAGGCAGCGACAGCCGATATGCGTGAAGCACAAAATTCGCAAGGCGTGCTCGATGCGACCGTAGAGGCGGAAGCCCTCGGTAAGGTGATCACGCTGTTGCGCATGGATTTAGCGAAGGCGCAGCAGCAGATTGCGGGGCAAGGCAATTCCGTCTCGCCGGATGCGCCGCAGGTGCGCGTGCTGAACTCGCGCGTTCAGATTCTCGAGGACCAGATCGCCAAGTACACTGCGCAGATCGCCGACAAGAACCAAGGCGGCGAAAGTCTCGCCGATCGCAAGCGGGCGCTTGATCTTAGACAAACGGACCTGACAGTTGCCATGCAGCGATATGTCATGGCTTCGATAGCCTTCGAGAACGCTCGGCTCGATCTCGAAACGCAGAAAGTCTATCTAGTGCCCTTCGTGCAGCCTATGCTCGCTACCCGTGCGACCTATCCAAAGCGGTTGTGGTACTGGTTCCTCATCTGCGGCCCTGCGCTTGCTGCCTGGGGTATTATCGCCGGCGGCGCCCTGCTCGTCCGCGACCACATGGCGAAATAGCGCTCGTTCCAAAAGCTTTTCGTTGAAGACGGTCCCGTCGCCAAATGGCTTGACGGGCGTGAAAGGATTGCCGCCGGCGCGTTCGCCTCACCGCTTTTCCGACGCGAGTTCCGTTACCTCAACAGTGCCGCTCCCGCCGCGGCGCTATAGACAGGGCTCGTGACGGAGTTGAACAAGATAAGCGCCTTCTGCAACTCGCTCGACGGCGAGGCTGCGACATAGATGACGTCTTTGTTGCGAACGGGAAACCGCCGCGCCAAGAAGTATGTGTTCGTGTCTTTGAGGTTTATCCGGTAGACGACATTTACGAATTGCTGACCCGGTGCGATCCGATATTCCGGATTGAGCTGCCGCGCGACTGATACCGGTTCGACACGCAGGACGAACACGCCCTGCGGATCGGCGGAAATGTCGAGAAGTCCCCCCGCCTTTGCGACAGCCTCCTCCAAGGTGATGCCAATCGCGTCGAAGGACACGAGCGCGTTGCGTGGCGTTGACCCGAACGCGGTAAAGGTCTGCGGGTCAAGCACGGCGCTGAGGACATCGCCAGGTCTTAGAAAAATATTTTCGCGCGGGTCGTTGAGCAGCGCCTGCATCGGCACTTTTACGGTCGTATTGCCTCGCGTGAGGGCCAAGAACACCGCATGGACGGGAGCCTTGACGCCGCCGACGCCTGCAACGACGTCGAGAATCCGGTCGCCGCGCGTGGTTAGAGGAATCCGCGCGCCGGTTGTCACCTCTCCAGTGACGGTAACAGTGTTGCTAATGTTTCCCGAAAGGCTGACGAGCGCCTGCGGCTCGATCGCTTTGCCGGAAAGGCGCTCTACGATCGCGGTTTCAACTTGCGGCGGGGTCAACCCGACGACGTGGATCCGCCCGGCATACGGCACGGTGATAGACCCATCGCGAGCGACGACCTGAGGCGGAATGACCGAGGAATGCGAGCCCGTGGTCACTCCGCCGAGCGCTGGGGCCGAGAAGAGACCGCCGGCAGCCGCCTCCCAAACCGTTACCGAAAGCGAGTCGCCAACGCCGATGAGCGGATTGGGAGGCGGCCGATGGTCGCCGAACCGGTTATAAAGGCTCGGTAACGGCGTGCGCTCGAGGACCGAGACGCTGTATTCGTTGAGATCGGTAATCAGGAAGTGAGGCGAGACGTCCGGGTCGACCGGCGTACCTTGCTGCACGATATCCATTGCAGAAGGACCCTGAGAGGGTAGCGACGAACAGCCCGCGGTCGCCACCGCGAGACCCGAGACTGCTGCAACGTTCAACCAAAACCGCATCAAGACCCCTGGCCGGCTTCGCGGGCGTATTCGGTAAAGCGGCGTCCGGAGGCGTCAAGGCCGTGGATTGGCCAGTTCCCCGCTACCACCCATTTTGCCCCGTCCGTGACTCTCCCGCCACACAAGGGACGCAAACCGTCCCGGCACACAAAGGACCGCGATCACGTCGATTATGTGGTCTAATCGGTGAAGGAATGATGTTGCCGGCTCGCAGCTGATTGTCGCAAAATCAATCGGATAGCTTGCGTTTCACGGTTCCGGGCGCCGGCCAAACGCTCCTGCCCTTCAGATGGACTGATCTCTGATCGCCGCTGCGAGGAGGGCTACGATGCCCCATATTATCAGCGCACTCGTAAAAAAGAGCGCGCCTGTCAGCATCGGCTGTGGATAGGTTGCCGATTCGGGCGTCGTCGGTCGCACGACCACGATAAGATAGAGAAGCTGTTTGTCGCGCTCCTGACGCGCTCTTTCGTAAGCCGACTGTGCGACGTTATACATTTTCTCGCTAAACTTCTCATTCAGTTCTAGTTCTTCATAGGTCGCAAGCTGCGCCGATACGGTATCGCTCCCTTTCGAGTCGGTTAGCTTTTGCCTGAGTGAAGCAATTTGTTCGTCGAGAGTTGCAAGGCGTGTGCGCTGCAGACGCTGGCTCGGCGAATCGGCCGCAAGCATGCCGGACATGCTGCGCAAGTTGCTATCGAGCTGAACCCGCTCGACGGTAAGCTGTCCGATCAGCTCGCCGATGTTCTTCGCCTTGGTCATGGGATCGATGAGCACGTTGGAATTGCGGTACTCGACCAAGCGCTGACGAACTTGAGCGAGTTTCTGCGCGGAGAGTTGAACCTCCGCTTCCGCGTTCTCGAGTGCATCCGAACGGCTACGTTTTGAGACACCATTGACGAGTTGCTCGCTCAGGTCGACGACTGCCTGAGCGGTTTTCATGGCATCTTCGGGCGTGTAGGCTTGGACCTGCAGAGTTAGTATTCCCGACATCGTGTCGAGATAGACCTTCACCTTTCCTCTCCAATATTCCCAAAGCTTCTCGAGGTCGGCGCCTTTGCCAAGGCGAGAGAAAAAATCGGCGTCGCTCCGCGCGTAAATCTTCTCCAAGTAGTCGCGTCCGCCAAGATCAGCGACGATTGCGCGGCTCTTGATGTAGTTGAGGACGATAAAGGCGTCTTGAACGGTCGACTTGCTGGAGCCGCCACCGGTTATCTTGTTGATGATCGACGACGCGTCCAGGCTCTGACTCTTCTGATCCTGGGACGCTCTGACGGTGAGGCGGGCCTCGGCGACATATTCATCGGACGCGATGAAAGCGCCGTAAAACAAGTAGCAGAGCGAGGGGAGAACGACGCAGAGAAGAAAGCTTTTCCAGAGGGCCCCGCCGCCCGTTGCGACTTCAAGGACCTTTTCCGTACCGACACGAGCGCCGGACGGCACGGGCAAAGCTCGGGCTCGAACAGCAATCTGGCTGCGCACCCGCGCCAACGCGGCTGGCAATTGCCAGCCGGCAAAAGCCGGCAACGACTTCGGTCGCGCGACCTCAATGGCACGCCTGGGCTTCTCAACGACCTGCGTCACCGGGTGTTTATCCGTCCATCCGCTCTTGCGAGGCGAACCCGCCAGCCCTCCCGAAGATCG
>JAFAVH010000409.1 GCA_019242655.1 Methylobacteriaceae bacterium | reverse complement strand
TTCGCTTTGGATCGAGCCGATCGGCGACTGGGGCGCGGGCAGCGTGCAGCTCGTCGAAATACCTTCGGAGTCCGAGGTCAACAGCAACATGGTCGCGTTTTGGCGGCCTGCCCAGCCCCTGGCTCAGGAATCGGCTTTCGCCTACCGGCAGTTCTGGTGCTGGCAGCCGCCGGCGAAACCGGCACTCGCGTCCGTGTCGCTGTCACGCGGCGGACGCGGCGCGGGTGGTGCGAAGCGGAGGCGCTTCATTGTTGCGTTCAGCGGCGACTTCTTCGCCGATCCGCAACGTACTGTCGGGCTTAAGCCAATCCTGAGCACGACACCCGGTTCGATCTCGATCAGCCGCATGTATCTCTACCCCGGTCGCAAATTATGCCGCGTCGTCTTTGACATTGACCCCGGCAGCGAAACCTATTCGGAAATTCGCCTGTTACTGGATGTTGGCGGCAAGCCGGTCAGCGAGACTTGGCTTTATCGGTGGACAGCATGAACGAGATGCGCATGCCCGCGCCTCAGCGAGCCGGCATTCCGGCCGCGAACATGCCAACGGAAGCGCCGCTCGATATGCCGGTGCAAAGTCTCGCGCATTTCAATCGCCGCACGCGACATAAGGATCCGCAGGCGCGATTTGCGCTCGCGACCTGGCTCGCCCGCTTCTCCGTTTTTGGCGGCGGCCTCGCGCTGACAATCTACGGCGCTCACGAAATGTACAAAGTCGTCGAAGTCGGCGGCGTCACTCTGCTGAAATGGGCGTTGCTCGTCCTTTTCGTCGGCAATTTCTCCTGGATCAGCATCGCCTTTACGGCGGGCGTCGTCGGCTTTCTCTGGCTGTTGTTCCATCGCCGCCGTCAGCCCGCATTACCGGAGATGCTTGGCGCGCGCACTGCCGTCGTCATGCCGATTTACAACGAAGCGCCGAGCCGCGTCTTTGCCGCCGTGCAGGCGATGTTCGAAGACGTTGAGCGTTCGGGGCTGGGGTCCAATTTTGATTGGTTCTTTCTGTCGGATACGACCAACCCCGACATTTGGATCGCAGAGGAACGCGCCTTCCTCGCCTTGCGCGCGCGTCTGCCTGACGGCACGCGCATTTTCTACCGGCACCGCCCGAAGAACACGAGCCGCAAGTCCGGCAACATTGCCGATTTCGTCATGCATTGGGGCGCCGCCTACGAGCACATGGTCGTGCTCGATGCCGACAGCCTGATGACCGGCCGCTCGATCGTCATGCTTGCCGCAGCGATGGAAGCCGATCCGGATTCCGGCATCATCCAGACGCTGCCGCTCATCATCAATCGCAACACATTGTTCGCGCGAGTCCAGCAATTTGCCGCGCGCGTCTACGGCCCGGTGATCGGTGCCGGGCTCGCCTGCTGGATGGGCCGCGACGGCAATTATTGGGGCCATAATGCAATCATTCGCACCAAAGCGTTTGCCGATACGTGCGGTCTGCCGACTCTCAGCGGCAAGCCGCCTTTCGGCGGGCACATATTGAGCCACGATTTCGTGGAGGCGGCGCTGATCCATCGCGCCGGTTGGGCGGTCTACATGCTACCGCTGCTCGGCGGCTCTTACGAGGAGAGTCCGCCGTCGCTGATCGATGTGTCGACACGCGACCGCCGCTGGGCGCAGGGCAATCTGCAGCACATACGAGTCGTGCCCGCCAAGGGGCTGCATCTTGCTTCGCGCCAGCACTTCATGACCGGCATTTTCGGCTATCTCGCCTCGCCTCTTTGGATGGCGCAGCTGATCGTCGGTATCGTCCTCGTCTTTCAGGCAAGCTATATCAGACCGGAATATTTCACCGCCGATTTTGCGCTCTTTCCGACGTGGCCGCGTTTCGATGCGAAGCGCTCGCTCGATCTGTTCACGCTCACCATGTCGATCCTGCTCGCGCCGAAGCTATTCGGTTATTTCATCGCCTTGATCGACGGCGAAGTCCGGCGCGGTTGCGGCGGTGCGATCCGGCTCACCTTATCCACTCTGCTCGAAATCATCCTGTCGGCGCTACTCGCGCCGATCATGATGCTCATTCAAACTGGCCACGTCCTGAACATCCTGTTCGGCTTCGATACGGGGTGGGATCCGCAGCGGCGCGACGACGGCTCCATTCCCTTCAAGGCAATCGCGCGCCGGCACCGGTCGCATGTCGCACTCGGCGTGCTGAGTCTCATTGCCGGTTTGCTGATCTCGCCATCGCTCGTCGCGTGGATGTCGCCGACGATTGCGGGTCTCGTGCTCGCGATCTTTTTGTCCTGGGCGAGCGGTCAACGTTCGATCGGGCTGGCGCTTCGCCGCGTCGGCCTTTTGACGACACCTGAGGAGACGGCACCACCGACCATCGCCTCACGCTCGAATGGGCTTGCAGAAGCACTCGCGGCGGAAGGACGCGACGAGGGAGATGCACTGAAAATCGTGCACAGCGATGCGCAATTCCGCGCGACGCATGAGACGTTCTTGCCGGCTGCACCTCGCCGCCGCAAAGGCGAGATGACGCCGGAACGCGCCATGGCGGAAGCCAAGCTCAACGATGCCGAGACCATCGAGGATGCCTCCGCCTGGTTGAACGGACGCGAGCGCATGGTGCTCTTGCACGATCGCGCGTTGATCGATCTACTGGCGCGCCTGCCGGCGACGCAGGAGCAAATGCCGCGCGAGGAGATCGCCGCGGCAGAGTAATTGCCGAAACCAGGGAGGGCATCATGCTGTCGAGCGCCTCACATTTACGGCTTCTAGAAGACATGTCGGAGACGGAGAAGGCGCTGCGCGTCGATCTTGCCGCCTGCTATCGCCTCGTCGCGCTCTATGGCTGGGACGATCTCATCTTCACCCACATTTCGGCGCGAATCCCCGGACCCGAGCATCACTTCCTCATCAATCCCTATGGGATGATGTTCGAGGAAATCACGGCGTCTAGCCTCGTGAAGATCGGCATGGATGGCCAGCCGATCGGCAACCCGCCCTACCCTGTCAACCCCGCGGGGTTCACCATCCACTCCGCTGTGCACGAGGTGCGCGAGGACGCGGGCTGCGTCATGCATCTGCACACGCCCGACGGTACGGCGGTGGCGACATCGAGCGAAGGTCTCTTGCCCTTGAACCAGACGGCGCAGCTCATTGTCGCCGATCTCGCCTATCACGATTACGAGGGCGTCGCGCTCGATCACGACGAGCGGCCAAGGATACAAAAAGACCTCGGCAACAAGAACGTCATGCTGTTGCGCAATCACGGCACGTTGACCGTCGGCCAGACGTGCGCCGAAGCTTTCCTACGTATGTATTTTCTCGAACGCGCGTGCACGATGCAGGTACGCACGCGCGCGCTCGGGGCTAAGGATTACCCGACGGAAATGTCGGTGATCGAGAAGAACATGGCGCTGAGCGAAGGCGAAAGCCTGCGCAATGCTGCAAAGAAGCTCATCTGGCCGGCATTGTTGCGCAAGCTCGATCGCACCGATCCGAGCTTCAGGAACTGACGCGCTGCGTCAGCTTCCCGGAAGACCGTGAACCTCCGGAAAGAACAAGTCTCTCCAGCTTTCGGGCTTAGCGCGGATCGCGCCTGTGCGCTGCATGAAGACCGCGATCGGGTGCACGTTGTGCGGCGTCAAAGAAAAATCGACGAGCGGATCAGCGAGCGCTTCCATCATTTGATTGACGCTCACCTTCTCTTTCGTAACGTCCAGATATTGCTCCACGGCGGCTCGTTTGTCCCGTCCGATTGCATCGATCGCTTCCTTTAGCGCGTCGAGCACGATCGCGTAGACGCGCGGATTGGCGTCGTGAAATTTCTGCGTCGTGTAGAGCAGGCCATTGGAGAAGGGAGTGTCGAAAACATCGCGCGTCGTCATGACGATATGAATTGCCGGCGATTTCAAAGCCATTTGCAGGTAGGGCGGCGAACTGAACTGGCTGTCCACATCGCCATTCGGCTGCAACAACGCGGCAAGACCATCCGGATTGGAACGGGTCACCGTCAGCGGATCAAGCTTGGCGTGCTGGCCCGGTCCGAAGAATTTCTCCGCCGCCATCTGCAGGAGCACAGCCTGTCCGGAAATCTTCACGCTCGGCAGCGCGATCTTGTTCTTGCTTGAGAAATCCCCGAGCGTTTTCACGTTTGCGTCGCGGGTGATCAGCGCGAAGGGAATGCTGCCAAACGCGGAGACCGCCTTCACCGGAAGCGCGGTGCGCGCCTTGTCCCAAAGAGTGAGAAAGCCGGGGATGCCAGTCGTCGCGTAATCGAGGCTGCCCGAAAGCAGCGCGTCGTTCATCGGACTACCGCCGGCAAATGTCCGCCACTCCGTCGCGATCTGCATTCCCGCCGCGGCAGCGCGCGTCTCGATGAGCCGGTTACGCTCCATCAGCACGAATGGCATCCAGGCAAGACCCCATTGCCGAGCGATGCGGACGGTGGCGGTCTCCGCTTGCGCGCTCACGGAGTGCAGGGACTGCGCGAGGAGAAGGCAAAGTACGCCTCCTATGAGCCTGATCACGACGGAAATCCGTAAAGCCGCGCCGGATTGTCGACGAG
>JAFAVH010000286.1 GCA_019242655.1 Methylobacteriaceae bacterium | reverse complement strand
CATCTTCCCGCGCCTGCGGGTAGCGCCGAGCGATTCGCGCCCGCGTCGCTGCTTCGTTCCGCTCCGGCAATTGGAGGCCGAGAACGCCGTGCTCGCCCCAGACAAGCGCGCATGGGCCGATCACGGTGTCGAAAAGCGTGAAGGTCGCGCTCATGTCCCGGAGTTTACCCCTTTCCGCAAGCCGTCGAAAGCGGGCGTTGGCATGGCAGCCAAGCGCCGCTATAAGGGCGCCGCTGGCCGGTGTGGCGGAATTGGCAGACGCGCACGACTCAAAATCGTGTTCCCGCAAGGAGTGTCGGTTCGACCCCGACCACCGGCACCACCTCTCTTAAGATCGCATTCCGATGCCTCTCGGCAAGGACGAACTCCTGCGCTTTCTCGACGGGCTCGGCATCGTCTACAGGCTGCATGAGCATGCGCCGGTCTTCACCGCCGACGAGGCTCTCGCTGTCGTCGGCCATATTCCCGGCGTGCATTGCAAGAACCTGTTCCTCAAGGACAAGGCAGGCGCGCTGTGGCTCGTCACGCTTCCCGACGAGAAGCGCGCCGACTTGAAAAGTCTGCCGGATAAGATCGGCAGCAAGCGGCTGTCGTTCGGTAATGCGGACCTCTTGATGGAAGCGCTCGGTGTCGCGCCTGGTTCTGTCACAGTGCTCGCGCTCATCAACGACGAAGCGCGCCGCGTGCACCTCGTCCTCGATCGGCAGATGATGCAAGAAGAGCTGATCAACCTGCATCCGCTGATCAACACCGCGACCATCACTTTGCGTACGGCAGATTTGTTGCGTTACTTGGACGCGCTTGGCCGTCAAGTGTTGCTCGCCGAGCTTTGATCAAACACCCGCATACATCCGTCCCGGGTTGAGGATCGCGTCAGGATCGAAGCTTGACTTGATGCCCGCGGTGAGTTTCATCAGCGGCGCGGCAAGCGGTTGGAACACGTCAATGCGTGAGCGCAGATTATGCGGACCGCGCACGAGCGCCGCGTGGCCGCCCCCTGCGGCGAGCGCGGTGCGAATGACGCGCGCGCCAGAATCATCCTCTTCCGGCACGGAGAGCCAGATGAGGCCGCCGCCCCAGTCGTAGAAGTGCTTGATATCGAGCTCGCCGGCCAAACGCCCAACAAGAGAAGCGGCACGCGTCGGCGCGGTCGAGATGCGCCAAATCGGACGTTCGCGTGGCTGGGCAAGAAAGAAGCAATCGCGAATGTCGCGCCAAAGCCTGTTGGCTTCGTCTTCGATGAGACGCAGGTTTTCGCCAAAAGGCGCAAGCAGCTTTTGCAATTCACGCAGGCGATAGTCGACCGAATGCGCGAAATTCTCGATACGCAACAGCGTGCGTGCTTTGCCGCTGCCGATGCCCGCCGGCAGATGCGCCGCGGCGGACACCTCGTAAGGCGACCCGAGCGCGCGCGACATCGCTTCAATCGCACGGGCGTCGTTCAGCCCGAAAAAAGCAAGCGTGCCGGACGTCTCCGGCTTCGGCAGAACTTTGTAGGTGATTTCGGTCAAAAGACCGAGCGTGCCGTAGGCACCGCAATTCAATTTGACAAGATCGAGGCCGGTGACGTTCTTCATTACGCGGCCGCCGGATTTGACGATCTCGCCACGCCCGTTGACGAGCCGCACGCCGATCAAATGGTCGCGGCAGGCGCCGGCCTGAATACGACGCGGGCCCGAAATGTTGCACGCGGTAACGCCGCCGATCGTGGGCTCGCCGTGAGTGCCGAGCAAAGCACGATGATCCATCGGTTCGAACGGCAGACATTGGTTGCGCGCGGCGAGCGTCTGCTCGATTTCGGCGAGGGGCGTGCCGGCTGTCGCGGCAATGACGAGCTCTGCGGGCTCATACAAGGTGATGCCGCTGAGCGCCTTCGTCGACAGCGTCGCCTCGACCTGCGCGGCGCGGCCCAGTCCGGCGCGCGTGCCGCCGCCCTCGATGGCGAGCGGACGCCTTAATGCGCACGCGTCTTTTATCGTCGCGCACGCTTCTGCTTCTGATGAAGGGGAGAACGAAACCATCAGAATTAGGCGGTAACGACAACGCGCGCACCCTCTCCCCTTGCGGGAGAGAGTGGTCGCAAATCACACAGCATTGACGAAGGTCTCACGCCGCGATCCGCCCCTCGAGCGGAAACACTTTTGCCGGATTAAGCAGCCAGGCCTTGTCGAAAACCGCGCGCACGCGCATCTGCTGCGCCAGATCCTCCGGCGTGAATTGACATGGCATGAGTTCGCGTTTCTCGATGCCGACGCCATGCTCGCCGGTGAGACAGCCGCCGACCTCGACGCAGAGCCGCAGGATGTCCTCGCCGGCAGCTTCGGCTTTGCGCTGCTCTTCGGGATCGTTGACGTTGTAGAGGATGAGCGGATGCATGTTGCCGTCGCCGGCGTGGAAGACATTGGCGACACGCAGCCCATAAGACTTGACGATCTCGTCCGTGCCCTTGAGCACGCGCGAAAGCTGGCCGGTCGGCACGGTACCATCCATGCAGATGTAGTCGGCGATGCGCCCGGTCGCGCCGAAAGCCGATTTGCGGCCCTTCCAGATTGCCGCGGCCTCCATCGCCGATTGCGATTCGCGCACGGTCATCACGCCATGCTTCTTCGCAATCTCGACGATTTTGCCGAGCTGCGTCTCCATCTCCTCGTCCGAGCCCTCGACTTCGACAATGAGCAGTGCGCCGACATCGAGCGGATAACCCGCATGCGCAAACGCTTCGCAAATCTCGATTGCGAGCTTGTCCATGAATTCGATCGCGACGGGGATGATCCCCTGTCCGATAATGTCGGCGACGCATCGGCCCGCCTCTTCGCTCGTCGGGAAACCGAACAGCACCGGCCGCGCGCCCTCGGCAGCGCGCAAGATGCGCACCGTCGCCTCGGTGACGATGCCGAGCTGGCCTTCCGAGCCGACCATGAGCCCGAGCAGATCGAGGCCGGCGCTATCGAGCTGATCGCCGCCGATCTCGACCACAGTGCCGTCGACCAGCACCATTTTGACGCCGAGCACGTTGTTGGTGGTGACGCCGTATTTCAAGCAATGCGCGCCGCCGGAATTCATGCCGATATTGC
>JAFAVH010000248.1 GCA_019242655.1 Methylobacteriaceae bacterium | reverse complement strand
AAGGTCCTTCAGGCGCCGCCATTCGTACAAGCGACACTTTGCGGCTTGCGCTTACCGCGATGATGAAGAGCGGCCGCACAATCCTGCCGGTCGCGGATGAGAGCGGCACGATCGTCGGTGCCGTTCACGTCGAAGATATCGTTGCTGCGAGCAAGCGGTCGTGACCGTGCGCTGTTCTCCCCGCCGCATCCCCAGACGCATGGAGCGATGCGGAATGCGATCCGGGGTCCAGGGGAAGGTGCTTTTGCTCTGGATCCCGGATCGCGCTTTCGAAGTCGGGTGTTCCCGACTTCGACATTTATGATGCTGACCTCGCAAACATGCGAGGTCAGATGCGTCCGGGAAGGTGCGTCATGATAGGTCGCTCTGACATCATCACAGCCATCCTTTTTCTCGCCTTTATCGCGCTCGTCTTGTTCATGCCGGCGGCGGCGCCCGTGTTTCATTGGCTCTTTCCGGACAATCCGCGTCCGGTTTTCCTGCGCGCGAGCTTTCTCGAATTGACGCTCGCGCATGCGCAGCTCGTCGCGCTTTCGGCGGGCGCGGCGGCGGCGTTCGCCATCAGCATCGCAATTTTTGTCACGCGGCCGGTGGGGCGGGAATTCCTGCCGATCGTCGGCGCGCTTGCTGCTGTCGGGCAAACCTTTCCGCCCGCCGCGGTGCTGGCGCTCGCCGTTCCCGCGCTCGGCTATGGCGAAGCACCAACCTTGTTGGCGTTATTCCTCTATTCGATTCTGCCGATCCTTGAAGGCACGATTGCAGGGTTGCACGCGGTACGGGCGGACGTGCGTGAAGCGGCCGATGGCGTCGGCTTCTCGCCAATGTCGAAGCTTCTGCGCATCGAGCTGCCGCTCGCCGCTCCCTACATTGTCGCGGGCTTGCGTACGTCGGTGATCATCGCGATTGGCACGGCAACGATCGGCTCGACCATCGGCGCTCTCTCGTTGGGATCGCCAATCGTCGAAGGGCTTGCCGCAGAAAACACTGCTTATGTCATCGAGGGCGCAATCGTTGTCGCGCTGTTCGCGATTCTAGTGGATCGCGGCTTCGAGATGCTCGAGCGGCGCCTTGTTATACCGTCGCGATCGGAGTTGCCGGCGAGCCGACCGCGCCAGGGAGCCGCAGCGGCGGCGCGGTGAGCAGAAAACGATAGCGTTTGTTCTCGCGCAGCCATTTCGCCAGCGGCGTCAGATACCAAAGCTCGCCCAAATTGACGCCGAGCTTGAACAGACAATGCTCGTGCAATGGCAGCGCCGCACAGCAGCCCTCCTGCGCGACGGCGGGAAAAGCCTCGACCGCGTAATTGTCGGCGATAAGCGACACAAGGCCCGTGTCGGTGATCCAGTTGAGCAGGCGGCGATCGCGGCCGTTTAACACCGCGCAGAGATATTGCGCCTTGCTCGGCTCGGGCGCGCGGTCCATCTCAAGCAACAGCTCGCCGAAGCCGGTGTGCAAGCACACCATGTCGCCTTTCTCGATCTCGACCTTGTCTTCATCGATGACGCGCATCAACCGCTCATAGTTGAAGACGACGCGCACGCGGCCGACATGCGCATGCAGATCGATCATGACGCCGCGGCCTTGCATGCATGCTTCCGCCATGTGCTCGACGCCGAGCGCATTTGCGTGCGAGGTCGAGTGCGGCTCGGTGGTTGGGCCGGACTCCTCGATGTCCGTCGGTCCGATAATATCGACGCCGGCGCGAAAGCCGTTGTAGAAGCACGGCTCCGGCACGCCGTCGCCGTCCGCGTCGAACAGCGAACCGACATGCGCGAGACTGTCCCATTGCGTCGAATATTGCAGATGCATGACGACGAGGTCGTCGTTGACGACGTCGCTCATGTTCGGGTCGTCGCGCGCCAGCACGTAATTGAAGTTCGGCCCGTTGGCGCGCCGCGTCGGCCGCAGCACCGGCGGATGGCGGCGCGGGTTCAACACGTTGCCGCCGGGATAATCGAGCGGCAGCGACAGGCAGAACGTCCGGCCTTCGCGCACTTCGGCGATGCCCTGGCGCACCTTCTCGGGCGTCAGCAGGTTGAGCCGGCCGAGTTGATCGTCCGGGCCGAAATCGCCCCAGGTCGAGCCTTCCGGCCGGTTGACCCAGCGCTGCGTGCTCATATGCCGACGCGGGTGCGGAACGGCAGCGGCGGCCCTTCGAGCTTGCGCAAGCCAGGCTCGCGCCGCTCGAGCCACCATCCCGCCTGCTTCGGCCAGGACGCGTAAAGTTCGCCCTCTGTCGCGCCGAGCGCCATTTGCGCATGCAGCGGCCAGTTCGGATCGAACATCGCCTCGCGGCCGACCGCGATGAGATCGGCGGTGCCGTCAACGAGCGCATCCTCCGCCTGCTGCGGATGTACGATGAGCCCGACCGCCATCGTCGCGATCTCCGCTTCCTTGCGGATGCGTGCGGCGAAGGGCAGCTGAAACCCGTAGCCGCGCGGAATGCGCGCCGCCGTTGCCGAGCCGGTGAGCCCGCCCGAGGAGCAGTCGATCACGTCGATGCCGCGCGCCTTCAGCTCGCGCGCGAAGGCGACGGAATCCTCGATGGTCCAGCCGCCATCGAGTCCGTCGACGGACGAGATGCGCACGAACATCGGCTTGTCATTTGGCCAAGCCGCGCGCGCGGTCTCCGCGACTTCGAGCGGAAAGCGCATGCGGGCGGCGCGCTCGCCGCCATACTTGTCATCGCGCTTGTTCGACAGCGGCGACAGAAACGAATGCATGAGATAGCCGTGCGCCATGTGCAGTTCGACAATGTCGAAGCCGGCCTCGAGCGCGCGCGCAATTGCGGCGCGGTAAGCGTCGCGCAATCCGGTGAGTTGATCGTCGGTCAGCGCCTGCGGCGTGATCCAGCCTTCATCGAGCGGCAGCGCGCTTGGCGCGACGCTGTCCCACGGCGTCTCGCCGCGCAGAAAGTCGTCGGCGTTGAGCGGGCCGTTACCGAACCACGGGCGCTGCATGCTGGCCTTGCGTCCGGCATGGGCAAGCTGGATCGCCGGCACGGCGCCGTGCTCGCGCAGGAACGCCGCGATGCGCGCGAGCGGCGCGACATGCGCATCGCTCCATATTCCCATGTCGCCGTACGTGATGCGGCCTTCTTTCGTGACCGCGGTCGCCTCCACCATCACGATTCCCGCGCCGCCGAGCGCGAACCGGCCGAGATGGACGAAATGCCAATCGTTGGCGATCCCGTCATCCGCCGAATATTGGCACATCGGCGAAATGACGATGCGGTTCTTCGTCTCGACGCCGCGCAGTCTTAACGGCGTGAACAGGCGGGGTTTGCTCATCGTGCGATGATCAGTCGGTGCGATGCTTGATGTAGGAGTTCTTCACTGCGACCTTGCCGTCGCGAAACGTGAAAATATCGCAGCCCTCGACCTCGAGCGGCCCATCGGGCGTCACCGCCGTCATGATCCATTCGGTGACGCCGCGATCGCCGGCAATGAAATGCTTCGAGTTGTTCCAGCGCACATCCTTGAGGTTTGAAAAGACTTTCTCGATGCCTTTGCGGACCTCAGCGTGGCCTTCCGAGCGCTTGCCGTGCGGACCGCGGCCGGCGCTGTTCTGGAAGACGCAATCGTCCGTCATCATGCTGAGGATCGCATCGGTGTCATGCCTGTTCCAGGCGTCGCCGAATGTGTCGAGGAATGCGGTGGTGATCTGGGTCATGTGGTTTCACCTCAGTTGATCGTTAGCTGACCCTCTCCCCTCGTGGGAGAGGGTGGCCCGCGCGTAAGCGCGGGTCGGGTGAGGGGGAGTCCTTTACTTACCCCTCATCCGTCGTTGCTTCGCATACGCAGTCAAGTGTTCGCAGACTGCGTAAACTTGTCTGCGAGGACACCTTCTCCCGCAAAGGGAGAAGGTTCGCCAATCCCAGTGGCCTCACACATCTCACCCTGCCTTATTCCCCGGCTTGTTCTTCACGAGCGGGCAGCGTGATTCCGACAGCGGTTGGAACGCCTCATCGGCGGGGATCGTCGAGATCAGCTTGTAATCGTCGAATTTCTCCTTCGATTCCGACGGCGTCTTCACCTCGAACAAATACATGTCGTGCACCATGCGGCCGTCCTCGCGGATCCTGCCGTTCTTTGCGAACATGTCGTTGATCGGCGTCTCTTTCATCTGCTTCATGACGATCGCAGATTCCGTGGTCTTCGCCGCCGCAACCGCTTTCAAATAATGCAGCGTCGTCGAGTAGACGCCGGCCTGCGCGGAGGTCGGCATGCGCTTCATCTTGTCGAGGAAGCGCCGCGACCATTCGCGCGTCTCGTCGTTCATGTCCCAATAAAAGGCTTCCGTCAGGAGCAAGCCCTGCGCGACGTTGAGACCGAGCGACTCGATATCGGTGATGAAGGCGAGCAGCGCGGCGAGCTTCTGGCCGGATTTCGCCAAACCGAATTCCGAAGCCTGCTTGATCGCGGTGATCGTGTCGCCGCCGGCATTGGCGAGGCCGATCACCTTCGCCTTCGAATTCTGCGCCTGCAGCAGGAATGAAGAAAAGTCCGGCGTGTTCAGCGGCGCGCGCACCGATCCCAGTACCTTGCCGCCATTTGCGGTGACGACGCTCGACGTGTCCCGCTCGAGGTCCTGACCGAAGGCGTAATCGGCGGTGATGAAGAACCAGGTATCGTCGCCGCGCTTCACCGTCGCGAGACCGGTCCCATGCGCCATGGCGTAGGTGTCGAACACGTAGTGGACCGACAGCGGTCCGCAGGCCTCGTTGGTTAGCCGTGTCGCGCCGGGGCCGTTGAAGACGATGATCTTGTTGCGCTGCTTGGCGACCTCGTTGGCGGCGAGCGCCGTCGCCGATGCCGCGACATCGAGGATCGCCTCGACCCCCTGATTGTCGAAGAAGTCGCGCGCCTGGGCGCCGGCAATGTCGGCCTTATTCTGATGGTCGGCATAGACGACTTCGATCTTGCGGCCGAGCACGCTGCCGCCGAAATCCTCGACCGCCATGCGCGCGGCTTCGACGCTGCCGATGCCGGTTATGTCGGCATAAAGGCCGGACATATCCAGGATGTAGCCGAGCTTTAGGGGCGGCGCGGCAGGAGCTGCGGTTTGCGCCTGCGCGCCGGTAACGCCTGCTGCCAACAGCAGTGCTGAAATCAGCGCCTTCATGTCCACCTCCCCGGATTTTTCGGCAGCATGGCCGAAGATGCGGTGAAACCGCAAGCGGGTTCGCGCCCCGCGTTCTCGACACTCCCGGGCGGCTCGACTAGCGTGCCGCGCCGCGGCTAAGGGAGGACGAAAAGTGAGCGACATCGTCATCAGCGAATTCATGGATGAAGCCGCAGTCGACGATCTCCGCCGGGATTTCTCCGTGCGTTACGACAAGGGGCTTGTCGACCGGCCGGAGGAACTCGCGGGCCTCATGCGCGATGCGCGCGCGCTGATTGTCCGCAATCGGACGCAGGTGCGTGGACCGTTGCTCGAGGCCGGTGCGCGGCTTGACGCGATCGGGCGGCTCGGCGTCGGCCTCGACAATATCGATACGGAAGCGTGCGCGGCGCGTGGCATTGCGGTGCTGCCGGCGACGGGCGCCAACGACGTTTCCGTCGCCGAATGGGTGATCGCGGCAATGCTGATCCTCATTCGTGGCGCATATGCAGCGAGCGCGGATGTGCTTGCCGGCAAGTGGCCGCGCGAGCGGCTGATCGGCGGCGAGATTTTCGGGCGCACGCTTGGACTGATCGGCTTCGGCTCGATCGCGCGCGAGACGGCGGGCCGCGCTCGCTCGCTCGGCATGCGCATCATCGCGACGGACCCGTTCATCGGGGCGGATGCGCCCGCTTGGACGAAGCACGATGTCGAACGCGTCGATCTCGACGCGTTGCTTGCGAAAACCGATGCGGTCAGCCTGCACGTGCCGTTCACCGCAGAGACGCGCAATCTCATCGATGCAAAGCGGCTCGCACGGATGAAACAAAGCGCGATCCTGCTCAATGCCGCGCGAGGCGGCGTCGTCGACGAGGCAGCGCTCGCCGATGCGCTGAAGGCCGGCCGCATCAAAGGCGCGGCGCTCGACGTATTTGCGGAGGAGCCGCTGCGCGCGGGATCGCCGCTTGCCGAGGCGCCAAACCTTCTGCTCACGCCGCACATTGCCGGCGTCACGGAAGAATCGAATGTGCGCGTCAGCGCCGTGACCGCGCGCAACGTGCGCCGCGCGCTCAACGAAAGGCGCAAATAGTGGCGCAGGTGCTTTCACTTCGCGAAGCCGAAGAGCGCGTCGCGCGCGTCTTCGAACGGGGCGGCGCGACGGCAGAGGCAGCACGCTCCGTCGCGCGCGCGCTGGTCGGCGCCGAGGCCGACGGCCTCAAAGGCCACGGCCTATCGCGCATCCCGACCTATCTTGCCATGCTGAAGAGCGGCAAGATCGATTGCAGCGCCGCGCCGCGCGTCACGCAGCCGCGTCCGGGCGTATTGGCAATCGACGCCGCCTGCGGTTTCGCCTATCCCGCGATCGATGCCGCGATCGAGCGCTTGCCCGCGCTTGTGCGTCAACAAGGTCTCGCCGCTGCTTCGATCTCGCGTTCCAATCATGCCGGCGCGTGCGGCCGCCATGTCGAGCGACTCGCGGAGCAGGATCTCGTCGCTCTGTTCTTCGCCAACACGCCGGAAGCGATTGCGCCGTGGGGCGGCACACGTGCAGTGTTCGGCACCAACCCGATCGCATTTGCGGTGCCGCTTGAGGGCCGCGCGCCCATCGTCATCGATCTCGCGCTGTCGAAGGTTGCGCGCGGCAACATCGTCGCGGCGAAGCAAAAGGGCGAAGCGATCCCCGAGGGCTGGGCGCTCGACAAGGACGGCCGCCCAACCACCGATGCCGGTGCCGCGCTTGCCGGCACGATGATCGCGCTCGGCGACGCCAAGGGCGCGGCATTGGCGTTGATGGTGGAAGTGTTTGCGGCGGCGCTCGTCGGAACGCATTTCGCTTTCGAGGCGTCATCGTTTTTGGACGACAAAGGCGGTGCGCCGCAGACGGGCCAGCTGATTATCGCGATCGATCCGGTCGGATTCGGGCACGGTGTCTTTGGCGAGCGCATGCAGATGCTCGCACACGCAATCGAATCGCAGGAAGGCGCGCGCTTGCCGGGCGCGCGGCGGCTCGGATTGCGGGAAAAGGCGGAACGCGAAGGGCTGAGAGTGTCGGACGAGGTTTGGAAGATGCTGTCTTAGCGCAGTGTCATTCCCGACGCGCGAAACGCGATCCGGATTCCCGCTTCCGCGGGAATGACATCAGAGCCCGTTGCGTAAAAATTCCCGCACCGGCCCGATCTGCTCCGGCACGTTGAGGCACGGCGCGTGGCCGCAGCCCTGAATTTCCAATACGCGGCAGCGCGGGCCTTCCTTCTGCATCCGCGCCGCGATCTCCTTGGTCAATAGATCGGACTCGGCGCCGCGCAAGCACAAGACCTCGCAATCGAGCTTGTCCCAGTGCGGCCACTGCAGATTGTCTTCAGGGTGATGCGTGAACTGCGTCACCATGTGTGGATCGTAGTGCGTGGTGACGCCGCCGTCTGGCAGACGCCGCACCGACGTTTCCGCCATGCGCCGCCATTGCGCGTCAGTCTGAAAGCCGTATGGCTTATAGATCGTGCGGAAATACGCTTCGAGCTCGGTGACTTTGTCGAAACGCGGCGGCTTGCCGGCATAAGAGCGGATGCGCTCGACCGCGGCCGACGCAACCTCGGGCCCGATATCGTTGATGACAAGACGCTTGATGCGGCCGCTCAAGGGTCCCGCCGCGGCACGGATCGCGGTTGCGCCACCCATCGACGTGCCGATCCAATCGACTTTGTCGAAACCGACTTCGTCGAGCAGTGCTTTCGCAAGCGCGGCGTAGAAGTCGTAGCAATATTCCTTCTTCGGCTGCGGGCTCCATTGGCTCAAGCCGCGGCCGATCGTATCCGGCACGATGATGTGGTACTCGCCGGCAAACTCGTGCGCGATATCGTCGAAATCGCGGCCGGTGCGCGCGAGCCCATGCCACATGATGAGTGGTCGCTGCCCACGTTTGCCCCATTCCATATAATGGATCTCGCGGTCGAGCAGCGTGGCGTAACGCGAGCGCGGACTATTCATGCTTTCGTCGCTCCCTGGCGCAGCCGGCCGACAATGCCGGTCGGGAAAAAGCGTACGCTCAAAATGAAGAGGATGCCGAGCCATAAGAGCCAGCGATCGGGATGGAACAGGCCGGGCTCGAGCGGCACGCCGGCGCTCGCCGCCATGCTCGAAGCGCTTCCCATCAATGCCTGCAGATAGTTTTGCGCGAGAATGTACAGCGTGGCGCCGATGACCGCGCCATACATCGTGCCCATGCCGCCGATCACCACCATGACCAGAATGTCGAGCATGATCGAGAAGCTGAGGCTCGTTTCCGGTCCGGTATAATGCAGCCAGATCGCATTGAGCGCTCCAGCCGCGGCGGCGATCAGCGCGGCGGTGACGTTGGCGAGCGTGCGGTGCACGACAATGCGATAGCCGAGCGCTTCGGCGCGGAAGGGACTTTCGCGGATCGCCTGCAGCACGCGGCCAAAGGGCGAATTGACGATGCGTAAGAGCAAGAGGAAGAGCGCCGCGCAGGCGATGAAGACGAGGTAATAGCTGACGACGCGGCCGTTGAACGCGACGCCGAAAATCTCGCCGTCGAACAGGCGATTGCCGGGCCGCAGAACCGGCGGCACCTGGAACGAGCGGCCATCTTCGCCGCCGGTCAGCCATGACAATTGTGAGGCGAGCACCGCGAACGCCGATGCGACCGCGAGCGTCACCATCGAGAAGAAGATCGCCTGTACGCGGAGGGAAAACAGACCGATGGCAAGCGCAAGCAAGGCCGCAAGCGGCAGCGCGACGATAATGCCGAGCGCGATCATGCTCCAGCTCGGCCCGTAATTGAACAAAGCGAGCGCGACACCGTAGGCGCCGATGCCGAAGAACATCGTATGCGCAAAAGAGACGATGCCGGTATAGCCGAGAAGCAGATCGTAGCTCGCGACGAGCAGCGCGAAGATGCAGATTTTCGCCGCGACGTTCAGCGGCTTCGAGCCGGGGAAGAGGAACGGCGCGAAAGCGAGCGCAAGGAGGATCGCCGCCAGTATCACGGAGAGAACGGCGTTGCGTGGCCGGTCGCCGGAAAGAATCATCATCGCGACGTCACCGGGAAGAGTCCGCGCGGGCGCCACAGCAATACGCTGACCATGAGCAGGATGTCGGAGACGAGCGCGAGCTTCGGCACGAGAAACCCCGCATAATTGGCGACGAGCGCCACGAGGAGGGCGCCGATGAAGCAGCCGGTGACGCTTCCGAGCCCGCCGATGATGATGACGATGAACATGAGCACGGTAAGTTCTTGCGCCACGGACGCGTGCACCTGCTCGCGATACAGCGCCCACATGACGCCGCCGAGTCCGGCGAGCGCCGAGCCCGCCATGAAGACGCCGATGAACAGCCGCTTGATGCGGTAACCCAACGCCTCGACCATCTCGCGGTTCTCCACTCCGGCGCGGATCAGCAGACCGATCTTTGTGCGCGTCAGGATGAAGATCAGCTTGGCGAAAATGATCAGGCCGATCACGACGGCAAGCAGCCGGTATTTTTCCACCGCCGCGTTGCCGAAGATGATGGAACCGCGCAGCGCCGCCGGCAGCGGAAGCGCGATCAGCTGTGGACCGAATAATCCATACAGCAATTGCTCGGCGACGATCAGGCCGCCCATCGTGACAAGGATTTGCTGGAGATGCCGCCCGTAAACCGGACGGATCAGGAAACGTTCGAACGCGACGCTGAGCGCCGCGGCTACGCCCATCGCGACGATCACCGCCGGTACAAGGGCGGCGAGACCGCTCCACAGCGAATCGGCTTGCGTCCACCCGGAGAGCGGCGCGAGAACGAGCGCCGCCATATAGGCGCCCACCGCAATGAAAGCGCCGTGACCGAAATTCAGAACATCCATGAGGCCAAAGACGAGCGTCAGACCGGACGCCATCACGAAAATCATCATCCCCATCGACAGCCCGGCGACAGTGAGTGTGATCCATGTCGAAGGCGAACCAATAAAAGGCAATGCCGCGAGCGCAAGTGCGATCGGCAGCAAGGCCGGGATGAAATCGGCGCGTTGTTTAGGCAGCGCCGCGCCGGCATCGATGGCGGTCATTGATGCGTATCCAAGCTCAATCCGAGCAGCTTCTGCTGCAAGGATTCATCCGCGGCGAATTCCGCCATTCCGCCGGCATGCACGATGCGGCCATTGTCCATGACGCAGACGTGATCGCCGACGGCCTGCGCGACACGAAAATTCTGCTCGACCAGAAGCACAGTCGTGCCGCCGCGCTTGATCTCCATCAGGCATTCGACGAGCGCGCCGACGATCGCGGGCGCCAAACCTTTCGTCGGCTCGTCGATCAACAGCAAGCGCCGCGGCTCGACGATCGCGCGCGCGATCGACAGCATCTGCTTCTGGCCGCCGGAGAGAGTACCGGCGCGCGAGAGCCAAAATCGCTTCAGCGCCGGGAAGAAGCGGAAAATCCAATCGAGCCGCGTGTCGTCGAGGGCTGCGTCGCGCGCGGCAAGCATGAGGTTTTCGCGCACGGTCAGATCGGAGAACACCGCCATCGTCTCCGGCACGTAGGCGAGACCGGCGCGCGAAATGTCAGGTGTCGCGTCCTTCTCGATGGCGCGTTCGGCAAACCGGATTGTGCCCGCAGATGCACGCCACAGGCCCATGATCGTACGCAAGGTCGTTGTCTTGCCGGCGCCGTTGCGGCCGAGCAGCATCGTCGTCTGCGCTTGCGGCACGGTGAAATCGACGCCCTGCAGGATGTGATAGCGGCCGATATGCGTGTGCACGCCGGAAAGGGTGAGCAGCGCGCTCATGCCGCGGTTCTCATGCCGCGCTCGCTTGTGTTGGCGCGGTGCCGAGGTAGGCCTCTTGCACGATCGCCGAGGCGATCACCTCCGCCGGCACGCCATCGGCGACAAGCCGCCCATTGTGCAGAACGATGATGCGATCGGCGAGCGAGCGCACGACATCCATCTTGTGCTCGACGAGCAGGACGATTTTCGACGCGTCGCGTTTCAGTTTCGCGATGAGATCGAGCACCACGGGCACTTCGTCGACGCTCATGCCGGCGGTCGGCTCGTCGAACATGAAGACGGCCGGCTCGAGGGCGAGCATCATGCCGACTTCGAGCTTGCGCTGATCGCCATGCGAGAGCGCCGCGGCCGCGACATTGCGGCGCGCGGAGAGCGCGACCTGTTCGAGCACTTCGTCGGCACGCGCGATGAGATCGCGGCGCTTGGACCAAACGCGCAGCATCTCGTAATGCACGCCGCGCGTCGCCTGCACGGAAAGGCGGATGTTTTCGGCGACGGTGAGATTGGGAAAGAGATTGGTGAGCTGGAATGCACGGCCCAAGCCGCGACGCGCCCGCAACGGGGCGGACAGCCGCGTCAGGTCTTCGCCGGCGAACAGAACTTGGCCCGCACTGGCGCGCAATTGCCCGGAAATCAAATTGAAGTAGGTGGTTTTGCCGGCGCCGTTCGGACCGACGATCGCGGTGAGCTCGCCCGGGCGAAACGCGCATGTCACCGAATCGACGGCGACATGTCCGCCGAAGCGGATCGTGAGATCGCGCGTTTCGAGATGCGTGCTCATGCGGCAAAAAATGTGCGTAGCGCCGCCGCGGTCGCTTTCGGGTTCTCCTCGGCGAAGAAGTGGCCACCGTCGATCGGCTCGCCGGTCGCCTGCGGCGCGAATGTCTCATGCCAGATGTCGACCGGGCTGCTGCCGCCCTTTGCCGGCACGCCGCTCGTTCCCCAGAGCACATGCACGGGGCACTTTATCTTGCGGCCGGCATCGCGATCCTGCGCATCATAAGCGCGATCGGTGGTCGCACCGGCGCGATAATCCTCGCACATCGCATGTATGCGGGCGGGATCATCGAAAGCGGCGCGATAATGGGCGAGCGCGCCCTCGCCGAACATGTCCAGCGATTTTGTTTTCGTCCAGCGCGGGAGCGCCCAGTCGAGCCAGAACAGCGCGTTGTCGCCAAGCAGCGTTTCCGGCATTGGCTCCGGCTGCGCCAGGAATTGCCAATGATAGGCCTGGATGGCGCGCTCGGCATTGATGTTTTCCCACATCACGAGCGTGGGCACGATGTCGAGTGTCGCAAGCTTCGTCACGCGATCGGAATGATCGAGCGCGAGCCGATAGGCGACGCGTCCGCCGCGATCATGACCGGCCAAAAGGAAGCGCTCGTGCCCGAGCGCCCGCATGACAGCGATCACATCCTTTGCCATCTCGCGTTTTGTGTAGAGCACCTTGCCGCCATCGCCGCGCGGCGCCGAGGATTGGCCATAGCCGCGCAAATCGACTGCAATTACGGTGAAATGCCGCGCGAGCTCCGGCGCTACGCGATGCCACATGACATGCGTTTCCGGGAACCCATGCAAAAGCGCGAGCGGCGGTCCCGATCCGCCGAAGCGCGCGAAGGTCTGCCCAACAGCGGTGTCGATGCGATGTGTCGCGAAACCAGGAAAGAGGTCGGGAAGATCGGGCATTTATCGCAACCCCACGCCTCATCTTGAGGAGCGCCTCTGATCTCGGGTGTTCCCGAGATCAGTGTGTTTTGCTCAAGTCGGCAAAAGCCGACTTGAGACGCTTGCTTCGCAAGCTGCCCAGGATGAGGTCAGCGCTTGTTGCGGATCGGGATGTTCATGTCCTCGATCTTCAACTCGCGCACGAGCTCCGGCACCGCCCAGGCAAGGTTCGGATCGACCTTGATCTTGAAGTGATACATGCTCTGCAGCGCCTGATGATCCTCCTTGCGGAAGATCATCTTGCCCTTCGGCGTATCGAATTCCATGCCCTCCATGGCCGTGATCAGCTTCTCGCTGTCGGTCGAGTTCGCCTTCTCGACCGCGGCCACCGTCGCCATCGCCGCTGCGAAACCGCCGGCGGTGAAGAAATCCGGCGGCTCGTTGAAGCGCCTCTTGTGCTCAGCGACGAGCCAATCGTTCACCGGGTTCTTCGGGATGTCGTAGTAATAGTAGGTGGCACCTTCCATTCCGGGGAATGCCTTGTACGCGGCGAGCGCCGGCAAGATGTTGCCGCCGGTCGAAATCTCGATGCCGTAGCGCTTTGGGTCCATGTCCTGCAGTTTCGCCAGCGGATTGCCGGCGCCGGCCCAGATCACCCAGATGATCTTGCGTCCGGGCTTGTCCTTCAGCGCATCGAACAGGCGCTGTGCCGGCGCGGTGAAGTCGGTCGCGTTCAGCGGCGCGTATTCTTCGGCAGCAAGTGTCGCGCCCGTCTTGGCGAGCGCTTCCTTGAACGCGGCGACGCCGTCGCGGCCGAACGCATAATCCTGCGCGATCGTCGCGATCGTCGTGCCTTGTTTGCCGATCGCAACCGCATTCGAGATCGCGTCCTGTGACGAATTGCGCGCGGTGCGGAAAATATATCGGTTCCACTTGTCGCCGGTGATCTGGTCGGCGACCGCCGGCTCGACGATGAGAATTTTCTTGTGCTCTTCGGCGACCGGCAGCATCGCGAGCGCCGAGCCCGACGAACTCGTGCCGATAGCGATGTCTGCTTTATCATCCTCGTACGCTTCGGCGAGCGCGGTTTTGCCGAGATCTGGCTTCGACTGGTCGTCCTTGGTGATGATGACGATCTTGCGTCCGCCGACCGTCATCGAGCCCTTCGTCGCGTATTCGAAGCCGAGGCGAAGGCCCGTTTCGGTCTGCTTGGCGTAAGCTTCGAGCGCGCCGGTGCGGCCGTAGATCAGTGCGACCTTGAGGTCCTCGGCACTCGCCGGCTCGCCGATCGTTACAATGGCGCCAAGGGCGACGAGCGCGGCAGTCAAACTGCGCATATGTTCTCCTCCGTTGTGTCGGGAGGGTGTACCTAAGCCACGCCGGACGGTCCATAGGCTTTCCGGGGAAAGCCCGGATGGTTTACTGGTTTCGCGGCCTGTGCAGAGAGACGGCCGAGGAGTGGCATGCAAGAAAAACTTTGGCTTGAAGATCTGGCCGTCGGTCAGCAATTCGTCAGCGGGACGCATATTCTGACGGCAGACGAGATCAAGGATTATGCTCGCCTGTACGATCCGCAGCCCTTTCACACGGATGAGGTGGCGGCACGCGGAACGATGTTCGGCGGCCTTGCCGCCAGCGGCTGGCACACCGCGGCGATCACGATGCGGCTGTCGGTGCAAAGTTTCCCGCTGGCGAGCGGGATTATCGGCAGCGGCGGTGAGCTCAGTTGGACGAAGCCGGTGCGCCCCGGCGACGTGCTGCAGGTCAAAAGTGAGATTTTGGAAATTATTCCGTCGCAATCGAAACCCGATCGCGGCATCGTGCGCGTCAAGCTGACGACAACCAATCAGAACGGCGACGTCGTGCAGACTTTTGCGCCGAAGCTCGTCGTGTTCCGTCGTCCGTCGTCTTGAGGAGGCACGAAAGTGATCCTCTCCAAGGATGAGCTTCGTTGAACTGAGACTAGCGCTGCGCCTCGGTTGCGATCCGCACCGCAAGTCCGGCAAGCACGAGGCCCATCAAATAGCGCTGGATTGAAAGCCATGTCGGACGCCGCGCAAGAAATACCGCGATCGTCCCCGCGCTCATCGCGATCAGCCCGTTGATGCTGACGCTGATGACGATCTGCACGAAGCCGAGCATCAGCGATTGCGCCAGCACGCTGCCGTGATCGGCGCTGATGAATTGCGGCAATAGCGACAGATAAAGCAGCGCGATCTTCGGGTTGAGCAGGTTTGTGAGAAATCCCATCACGAACAGTCGGCGCGTACCGTCCTTCGGCAGGCTCTTCACTTGAAAAAGGCGAGCGCCTGCCGGGCCGCACCGCCTGCCAAGCGAGCCAGACGAGGTAGAGCGCGCCGCCGATGCGCAGGCCGTCATAGGCATATGGCACCGCAATGAGCAAAGCGGTGATGCCGAAGGCGGCGCAGAGCATGTAGAAGACGAAGCCGAGCGCGACGCCGCCAAGCGAGATGAGCCCCGCCATGCGTCCCTGCGAAATCGAACGCGAGACGAGATAAATCATGTTCGGCCCGGGTGTCAGCACCATGCCGAAAGAGACGAGCGCAAAGGCGATCAGTGTCGAGGTCGAGGGCATGCTTGCCTGCTACGCTCATCCGCGACGCGGCTCAAGACGCGGTGGCGCAGAGCTGCATTGCTGTAGTCCTTTATAGCTTTCGTCCGAGATAGCGCTCGACCTCCCGCTGCTCCCATGTCGCGTTCAGGAACGGGATTTTCTCGAAAACTTTGAGGCCATGGACCAGAAGTCCGAGCCCCCACGCCAGCGCGACCCAGCCGGCCCAAAAATAAGAGCGGGAGAAAATAAAGTTGGCCGCGCACAGAACCGCGATCGTCACGCAGTATTGGACAACGTGCACATAGAATCCCTTGACACGCCGCACCTGAGCGAGCGCCAAAGCCTCGTCCGGAGAGACTCGCGGAGTGTCGGTTGTGCTCATCTCAGGCTCCTTTAGCTTTGAAAAATCGATTTCGAACACGGCGCCGAGCGCCTTCAGCGATTCGACGCTTGCGGGATTGCCGCGTTCGAGTCGTTGGATCGTGCGGACGCTAAGGCCGCTCAGTTCCGCTAATTGTTCCTGCGACCATCCCCGTTGCAGGCGGAGCTTCTGGACCAGCATTGCATTCCCTCGACGCAATTATTTTTACGGAGAATTTTGCCCTGGACCACGTCAGCGACCCGACACAGGCACGACTTTCGTGCGACAGTCGCACGAAAGGCAAGCGGCGTTGACATAAGGGAGTTCTCCCGCCCTTGAAAGGGCAGGTTCGCCCACTGAGGCGGCACGGGTTAGAGCTCGGCGCCTGAGCCCGCCCTGAGGGCGAGCCCGGATTGCCGATCATGTGATGTGAGGTGCTTGCGATGACCGGTCCAAGATGCAGTGACGACAAATCCGCGATCCGCAATGTCGTCGACACCTGGATGGCGGCGAGCAAGGCCGGCGACACCGCGGCCGTGCTCGATCTCATGACCGACGACGTGATCTTCATGGTTCCCGGCCGCAAGCCGTTCGGGAAGGCGGCTTTCGCCGCCGCGTCCGACGCGATGAAACATATGCGCATCGACGGCAGGGCGGACATCCGTGAGATCAACGTGCTCGGCGACCACGCCTACATCCGCAATTATCTTGAGATGACGATCACGCCGGAAGGCGGCGCGCCGGTGAAGCGCTCCGGCTGGACACTGACAATCCTGCGCAAGGAGGATGGGCGATGGCGGCTGGCGAGGGACGCGAATTTGGTGACGTAAATGGATTGAGAGAATAGCGGCGAGAATGCGTGACCTTTTGCTGGTCTTTGCCGGACAGTTTGGAAGCGCAAGACCTTGAGCGCCTCGTGCTGCGCGGCTCAAGACGCGCGATCTCGCTTGGATTAACCGGACGAGTCGAGCTTGCGTGCGACCATCAATATGTTGACATAGTCGCCGGGTGCGCCGCCTTTAGGCGTCGGTAAAATATAATATGCGAGCAAACCAGCGCACCAGCTCACGACGCTCGCCGCGTGCCACCACCAATCGCCTTTGAAATATGTGTCATGACTTTTTATAAGCGAATATCGTTCGATCCAATAGGATTGAGCATCCGCGGAACTCCAAGGCACGGGTTCGATATATTCCGGCTCCGCCCCGCTGCGGCGCGCTAGTTCCATCAAAGCTGGCTTCGTCCACCATGTCAGGTGATGTGGCGGCGCATTGAAAACGAAGTTCGGGGTACGCGTCATTGCGGAGGGCACCTGCGGCACGCCCACAATAATGCGCCCGCCGGGCCGGGCGGCTCTGACGAGCTCTTTGAAAAGTCCGGATGGATCGGCGAGATGCTCAAGCACCTGGAAACAGCAGACAACGTCATAGGCGCCGGCCGCAGTCCTCAAATGATCCCCTATGCTCTCATTGCGTATTTTGCCAGATGCATCCCGATCCGCGAAATTGGGATCTAACCCCGTATAGCTCGCATTGTTGATCGCGTAACGAAATCCACCAAAACCGCATCCATAGTCGAGCACCTTGTCTCCGGCTCGGACGTACGTGCCAGCAATGTCATATTCGAGTCGCCAACCCTTTTGTCTCTTCTTCCCGCGCGGCTCTCCTGCACCGATATGCCGGTACAAAGTCGTGTAGAAATCGTGGTCACCCTCAAGCCGTGGCTCGAAAAAGTACATACCTGTCGGGGATTCCCAAAGCCCGAGAACCTCCACATTTCTGAAGCTCGGGCACGCATCGACGCGGAAAATAGGATTGTAGCGCCAAAGAGCCGCCAACAACCTCGTCGTTACGGATTGCAAGAATCGCACGGCGGGCTGGCCGGTCACGGGGCAAGGAGGATTGCTCATGAACATCCGCTTCGACATGCGGAAGCGGCTTGTCAATCGATACGCTCGGCCTTTTCCAATTTGTCGCAGCCCTTACGGATAGCTCACCACCTTCGCCTCTTCCGGCAACGGAATGAACTCTTCCGCATCGCCGGGCACGGTGTCGAACTTGCCCGCCTTCCACTCGGCTTTCGCCTGCTCGATCCGCTCTTTGCGTGACGACACGAAATTCCACCAGATGTAGCGCGGCCCGTCCATCGGCGCGCCGCCGAACAGGAGAAAGCGCGCAGCCGTCGCGGCTTTCACACTGATCGCATCGCCAGGACGCAAGACCAGAAGCTGCCCCGGTCCGAAACGGTCGCCCGCTATCTCGACATTGCCCGACAGGAGATAGAGCCCGCGTTCTTCATGCGCGGCATCGATCGGCACCGACGCGTCCGGCTCGAGCGCGATGTCGGCATAGATCATCTCGGATTGCGTTTGCACCGGCGAGGTTTTGCCGAAGGCGCTGCCGACGATAAGCCGCACGCGCTTGCCGCGATCTTCGATCACTGGCAACGCTTCGGCGCCATGATGGACAAAGCTCGGTGCGCTTTCTTCCGTCGTGCGCGGCAACGCCACCCAGCTCTGGATGCCGAACAATTTCTGTCCCTTCGTACGGCGCTCGGGCGCCGTGCGTTCGGAATGCACGATGCCCCGCCCGGCACTCATCCAATTGACTGCACCGGGTTTGATTGGCTGCTCGGTGCCGAGCGAGTCGCGATGCATGATCTCGCCTTCGAAGAGATACGTGACGGTCGCGAGATTGATGTGTGGATGCGGGCGCACGTCGATGCCCTGCCCGGTGATGAACTCCGCCGGGCCCATCTGATCGAAGAAAATGAACGGCCCGATCATCTGCCGTTTCGCCGAGGGCAACGCGCGGCGCACCTCGAACCCGCCGAGATCGCGCGCGCGGGGCACGATGACCGTTTCGATCGCGTCGCAGGATAACGGATCGCCGGGGCGCGGATCGTCTGCGGTAAGCCAGCTCATGCTGCCGCTCCTTCTTCCGTCTTCAGCGGTTTCAATCCCGCCTCGATTTGCGCGCGTCGCGATTCGAGGAACGGCGGCAGCGACAGCTTTTCGCCGAGCGATTCGAGCGGCTCGTCAGTTGCGAAGCCCGGTCCGTCTGTCGCGATCTCGAACAGGATGCCATTCGGCTCGCGGAAATACAGGCTCTTGAAATAAAAGCGGTCGACCGGCCCGCTGGATGGAATGCGCAACTCTTGCAAGCGTGCGTTCCAGGCGCGGTAGCTTGTCTCGTCCGGCGTGCGAAAGGCGACGTGATGCACGGCGCCTGCGCCTTGCTGCGCCGGGGCCAGATCAGGCTCGATCATGACGTGCACCTCCGCTGCAGCGCCGCCGTCGCCCATGGAATAGACATGCACTTCGCGGCCCCTCTCTTGGAACGTGCGGCTCTCTTGCATGTTGAGGATCGCGGTCAACGCGGCATCTGTCGGACGTAGGTCTGGAACGCTGAGCATCACCGGACCCAGTCCGCGAATCTGGTGCTCGGGGGAAACGGGACTGCGCGCCCAGGGATGCGCGTCGCCTTTGCCGCCATCGTCGACGAGTGAGAGGCGTTGGCCTTCAAAATCCTCGAAGTCGAGCACGGCCCGGCCGTCGCGCTCGAAAATATCGCCGCTCGTCACGCCATGCTCGCGCAGGCGATTCGCCCAGAAGGCAAGCGCATCCTGTCCGCCGATCCGCAAGCTCGTGCGCACGATCGCGTTCGTGCCGCGTCGCTCGCGCGGGACAGGCCAATCGAAGAAGGTGAGGTCCGAACCCGGGCTGGCGAGGCCATCGGCAAAGAAAAGGTGATAGGCGGACGTGTCGTCCTGGTTCACTGTCTTCTTCACGAGCCTGAGCCCGAGCGTCTTCGTGTAGAAGGCGTAGTTGCGCGGCGCGTCTGCCGTCACCGCGGTGACGTGATGGAGTGCGGTAAGCTGCATCGATCTTCTTGCCCAGGATGATGTTCGGCTGATCTGATCGCAGATATAGCCATCACCGCGCCGGATTGCAGCCGCTCTGCGCTTGGTCGAGAGGGCGCGGCGCAGCTTGGGGTGGCGTCAACGGGCGGCCGGTGGGAAACCGGCTTTGTTACTTTAGGACCGGCGCCGGGGCGTCCCGTCCTCTTGTTCTGCACATCAGCCCGACATGTGCTGTTTGCGCCGCCGACATTTCTAGCGGCAACGCGCGCACCGAGAATGATGCGCGCCTATACATCGGAATTGAACTAAAGCTGTTCCCAATTCTGCGCGATGTATCCGGCGAGCTCGTTGAAGGGAACGCCTCTGTCATTCATGTCGGCGAGCTTGCCGATGGAATCGAATCGGATCCCGGCCAAATTTTCCAATTGCCCGATCACGGTCGGCGGCGCCTCGTCTCCGTCATCATAAAGAAGGAAGCCGCGCGGCTTATCTTCGTCACCGTCTTCAACGGCAACGTCGGCGTAATAGCCGAGGCCGGAAATGTCGGCGAGAACGCCCACGGGGTCGTAGCCGATCCCGTCGCGCAGGCAGTGTTTCGTTTGCGGGTAGCGGCCGCTGACAAGGGCACGGACCCAGCGTTTCGCCCATTCCTGTTCCATGAACGATCCTCGCGCTTACTGTCGTGTGTCTTTGTTCGCGAACGTATTCGGGGTGAACACGCTCGCATCGGCGCGCGCCGGCTCGTCTTGCGCCGGCGCTTCTTGTGATGGGTGTTGCGGCACGATCTGCCATTTCACACCGGGCGGCGGTTCCCAGGCGAGATTACTCTCGTCGACCGCTCTCCGCTCACGACGCTTGGCTTGGCGCGTATTGGTTTGGCGCGCGTCGACTTCGCGAGCGACGACCTCGCTTGCCTGAACCTCGCCCGCGTTCGTCTCGCCCGCCTTGGCCTCCTCGCCCGGTTTCGGAACGTGGATGCCCTTGCTTGCGCAGCTCGATTGGCACCAGTGCCGGTAGCCGCGGGAATCGACGTAGTCGTAGGCCTGCGCATAAGTCGCGCCGATCAAGAGAGACGCGGTGATTGCGACAGTCCGCAGCTTGTTTGCGTTACTCACCATCACCATCATCATCATCGTCTCAGGCGAAGCGACCTCCCGCCGAGCCGCCGGCGGGAGGGCCGGGGTTTACGCCGCTTCCCGAAGCGATCCCCTGATGTCGGGGAACTCGCGAAAGGTTCCTTCCAGCGCGCCGGCGAGCGTCTCAAGCTTTTGGTGCGCGTCGGAACGCGCCAGTTCCAGCTCCTTGGCGCGGCGGGCAACCGCGGCAGCCAGCTTCTCGGCCCGAACCGACCGCTCGCGCTCGAAAGCAAGCGCCTGCTCGACCTCGATGGTACGCTGCGTTGCGTCCCGTAGCTGAGCTTCGGTTTCCTCGTGTCTCGTCTCGGCGTGTTCAACGAGCGTCTCAAGATCACGAATGCGCTGCAGGCAGGTTTCAATGAACTGCCCGGTACCTTCGATGCGCGCCAACGGGGCGGTGATGTCGAAGGGGAGTTCCGCAGATGACGAGGCCTGTTGCTCTACTGACTCCGGCATCTTGGCCGCCTGCAATATTTCTTCACGCACAGAGCGGGGCGATTCCGCTACGACGTGCACAGCCGTATCCGATGTTTTACTCATGAAAACTCAACCCACTACTGAACCGCCACATCTAATCTTCAAACACTCTGCGAATTCGGCACAATTGTGAGCGATTCATTATGTTTTCGGGGAGGCTTGGCCGTACGGCTCCGCGCGCCGCGCCGCGTCGCCCCGGCACCCGTACTCACAGGCGGCGTTTAGGCGAGATGCCAGCGCAGGACGCGCAGCGCCTGCACGGATTTGTTCACGCGGTCCTCGATGCCGGCGGCGTTGCTTTCGGCTCGCTCGGCAACCCGTTCCGCCAAACGGGCGCGCTCCTGCAGGCTGGAATATCGCGCGACGAATTGCTGCTGCAGGCGATCCATCTCTTGCTTGGCGCTCTTCTCCCGCTGTTCGGCCAGCTGGAGAAAGTAATGCACCTCCTCCAAGAGGTCGCATTGTGGATCGGATGGCTCCGCGGGAGCTTCGGTCATAATTGCGGACGCAACTTTGGACTCGTGGTCGTAAGCCCTGCGCATCAAAATACTGTGTTTCAATAGGAAACAGCCGTTAACCCTAATTTAACCAGTTCTGCGCTCCCTTGCGACTGGTAGCTCGGGGGATTCGCATGCACCGGCACTCAGCCTGGACAATTCTAGGGGTCGATCCAGCCACGCAACGCGCCGCAGAAGAAATCGCCGCGCAGGAGGGCATCAGCGTCGGTGATTTGCTTCAGCTTCTTCTCGCCGAGCATGCCGCCTCTCACCGCCTGCGCCAAGACATGTGCCAAGACAACGGCGTGCTTC
>JAFAVH010000255.1 GCA_019242655.1 Methylobacteriaceae bacterium | reverse complement strand
CACCTGGAGCCACGGTCGGCATTTAGCGGCTTCCCGCGATTCGCGATTGTGACGGATTCCACACTGCGTGCGGTGCCCGCTCGGCGGCGGACTGCGCGCTACAGCGCCGATCGGGCGATCGCGCGCTCCGCTTCGTCGACTGCGCCCGGCGTACCGACATGCAGCCATTGGCCGTCGAGGCGCTGGCCAAACAGCCGCCCCCGCTCCGCGGCTGCGAAGAAGTAGGGTGCGAGCCGAAACACGTCCTCTTTTGCGTCGACGAAAAGCTGCGGCTTGATGATGCCGACACCGGCATAAACAAACGGTACGACTTCACTTTCAGCGCGCCGCGTCAGCCGGCCTTCGCCATCCATCAGGAAATCGCCGGCCCAATCGACGCCGATGCTCGTGGCGCCCGCCGCCACAAGCAGCAGGATGTCCATCGTTTCGGGCGTCCAGCGTTCGCGCAGCCGCGCCAGATTGCTGCTTGTGCCCTCAAGCCAGATCGCATCCGTGTTGCAGATGAAGAACGGTTTGTCGCCGATCAGCGGCAGCACCTTTTTGATGCCGCCGCCCTGGTCGAGCAGTTTCTCGCGTTCGTCCGAGATAATGATTTCCGGCATCTTGCGGTTAGCGAGGTGCCGCTCCAGCTGCTCGGCGAGATAATGCACGTTGACGATCGCGCGCTTGACGCCGATCTCGGCGAAGCGGTCGAGCATGTGATCGATCATCGTGCGGCCGGCGATTTTCACGAGCGGCTTCGGCATCGTCTCCGTGATCGGACGCATGCGCTTGCCTAAGCCCGCGGCAAAAACCATCACCGTGTCGGGCACGGCATGCTCCGTCGCCGCAGGGATCAGGCCGACCTCACCGCGGCTGCAAGCCACAAATATTCGTCGAACCAGCCGCGCAAGTTGGCGAGCGCGGGATGATTGAGGTTCTTGCGCAGATAGGATTCCACGCGCGGCATATGCGCATGGTACCAGGGTTTGTGATCGCGTTTGTCGAGCCGCGCGAAAATGCCGAGCACCTTCGTCGCGCGTTGCGCGCCGAGGATCGCGTACGCTCGCGCAAAATTGGTGGTGTCGAAATTCGGATCGAAATGTTGGCGCAGCCGCGCGTACCCGCCGAGCAGCTTTAGTTCGAGTTCGTCCGAAACGGTCACACGCGCGTCCTGCAAGAGCGAGGCGACGTCATAGGCCGGGTGCCCCATCACGCAGTCCTGGAAATCGATGAGCCCGACGCGCGCGATGCCCTCGCGCTCGGCCAGCCAGATCAGATTCGGCGAGTGATAATCGCGCAGGGTCCATGTCGGCCGCGCCAGGGAAATATCGACAAGCAGCTGACGCCACAAATTGACGAAGGTGGCGCGCGTTCCGGAGGAAAGCTTCGTTTTGGCGACGTGCGGCGCATACCAGTCGACGAGAAGGTCGACTTCGATGAGCAGCGCGTCGAGATCGTAGGCGGGGATGCGATATTGCCCATCCGCGAAAGGCACGGAGTCGGGAACGTTGCGCCCGTGCATGGTCGCAAGCAGCGCAACCGCTTCGAGATAGCGCTCCGGGATCGGGCCCTTGTCGTCGACAAAGCGCGCGGTGCCGAGATCCTCTAGGAGCGCGAGACCGACATCCGCATCTTCGGCGTAAATCTCGGGGGCTGAGAATCCCTGCAGCCGCAGCGCGCGGTTGATCGCGATGTAGGGTTTGATGCTCTCCGCCAGGCGCGCGATGGCGCTATACGACTTGCCGTAACGCACCGGCGGCCCGTCTGGCTGTGCCGGCGAGATCATCAGCACGGCGGTACGGCCGTCGGGCTTTGTCAGCCGCTCAAAGCTGCGCGTCGAGGCGTCGCCCTGGATGAAGCCGCGCGACGCATCGCTCCAACCGCCGTGCGCAAGCAAATCCTGAATCGCTCTGACCTGCGCGAGTCGCGGCGCGAACGTGCCGCTGCCGGAAAGCGTCACACGGCGCTGCGTCTCGCTCAGTTCGGGCGCAAGTTCGATGCGGACGTCAAGCCGGTCCGGCGGCAATTGATCGCCCGCCTGCTCCGGCCATTCGACAAGGACGACTGCGCCTTCCGCGCTCTCCTCCCAGCCGAGTTCGGCCAGTTCCGAGGGATTGTTGATTCTGAAGAGATCGGCGTGGACGATCGGGAATCCCGCGCCGTCATAGACCTGCATCAATGTGTAGGTCGGGCTCGGCACTTCGAGCTCGGGATCGCTGATCAGCGTGCGGATTAGCGCGCGCGCGAATGTTGTCTTGCCCGAACCGAGTTCGCCCGACAGCGCAACGAGATCGCCGGCGCCGACGTAAGTCGCAACGCGCGCCGCAAGTGCGTTCGTTGCCGCCTCGTCCGCGACGTCGATGTCCCAGACCGTGGGCTGCGTCTCCACAAAACCTCGTCGTTAAGCCCGCTCCGCCAACGGCGCGCCGCTTTCCTGCGGCTCGCCCACGGGGAAGATGCAGGTCACCGTCGTTCCCTCGCCCGGCGCCGAGTCGATGAGGACTCTGCCGCCGTGGAGCTCGACGAAAGATCGCACGATTGAGAGGCCGAGGCCAACGCCGCGATGGCGGGATCCGACGGTGTGGCTTTCGAACCTGTCGAAAACCTTGTCGAGGATTTCGGGAGGGATGCCGCGCCCGCGGTCGCTCACCTTGAAGACGATCTCATCGGGACGGCGCAGTGCGGCGAGGGTGACCGTCTGTCCCGGCTCGGAGAAGCCGATCGCGTTCGACAGGAGATTGAACAAGACCTGCCGGACGCGTTTTCCATCGGCCCGGAACGAACCGATATTGTCGGTGGCGACGATGTTCAGATCGATCGCCGCATCGGACAGGCGATCCTGCAAACCTTCCGCCGCCGCTTCGATCGTTTCCTTGATGTCGACATGGCCGAGTTGAAGTTCGGTCGCGCCGGTATCGATCGTCGCAAGATCGAGAATGTCGTTGATGATCGCGAGCAGCGCGGCAGAAGATTTGAGTACGTAGCCCGTATATTCGCGCTGCTTCTCGTTCAGAGGCCCGATCGAGCCGTCGCCAAGGAGCTGAATGAAGCCGATGATGTTGGTCAGCGGCGAACACAGCTCGTAGCTCACATGGTGGACGAAATCGTTGCGGAGTTTCTCCGCCGCGCGCAAAGCCGCGTTCATGTCGGTCAGCGCGCGCTCGACATTCACGCTCGCCGTCATGTCGATGAAGGTGAGCAGCGTCGCGCCGTCCGGCAGCGGCTGCGCGGCGCAATCGAGCACGGAACCGTCGCTGCGCTCGATCCTTCGCTCGAAGCCCCTCCGGCTCTCCGAAAATCCGGTGACGATCTCGCGCAGCGCGCTCCAGGTCTCCTCCTGCGGATGCAGCGGTTTCCAGGCTTCCGCCAGTGCATCGAAATGCGGCTCGCCGCGAAGCGCGGAAGGATCGACCCTCCACAGCGTCGAGAAGGCAGGATTGGCGAGCTTCAGCCGGCCGTCGGTGCCGAACACGGCGACGCCTTCCTTCAACGTCTCCAGCGTCTCGCCCTGCACGCGCGTCAGCGCATTGAATTGCGATTCGAGGTGGAAGCGCTCGGAGACGTCATCGAAGAGATACGTCACGCCGCCTTGCGGATTGGGATTGGTAACGACGCGCAACGTGCGGCCGTCCGGCAGATACCAGGGCTGTTCGCTGGTTTCGACGGACTGGTAGGCGGCCATGAGACCGTTCTTCCAGGCGCGGAAATCCGCTTGCTCCGGCAGGCGGCGCTCCGCGCGCATGCGATCAAGGATTTCCGGGTCGGTCGGATGCTGGTCGAGGAAGCTTTGGTCGAGCGACCAAAGCTGGCGATAAGCGGCATTGTTGAAGACGAGGCGTTTCTTGCGATCGAAGATCGCAACGCCCGTCGGCATCTGATCGAGCGTGCGCGCATGCGATTCCATCTGCCGCTCGAGATCGGCACGCGCTGCCTCAAGCTCGCTCAGGTCCTTGGCGATCGCGACGGAGTAAGCCGGCGAGGGCACATCGACGACGTCGAGCGTGTGACGTTCGCCGGCAACGACCGCCTGCACCTGCGCCCGCCAGATCTGACCACTTCTCAGCGTGGCGGCGGCGGCTTCGCGATCCTGCTTCTCCAGGAGATCGACATGGCGGGCGAGCACGTCTTCGGACTTCGCGGCTTCGACCGCGCGCAGATAGGCGCTATTCAGCCAGGTGAGCTTGCCGGCTGCATCGCGCATCCAAACCGGCTCGGCGATCGCATCGAGCATCGTGCGCAGCGCGTCGGCGATCGCTTTTGTCTCGGCAAAGCGCTCGCGCAGCCCGATCAATTCGAGCCGGTCGCCGGAGACGTCGCGGATGCGCATGACGGCGCGGCCGCCGACCGGCCGCCCTTCCGCCTCGAGATGCCGCCCGACCAGACTGGTGAGCGGCATGCGGAAAGCCTCGCCCCGCTGCCGAAGTCGTTCCACGCACGTCTCAAGCTGCTGTGCCGCGTGTGGCGCAAGCCACGAACCGAAGCCGAGGACACGTCGCGCCACCGGCACGTCGGTGACCAGCGAGAGATCGCCTTCGATATCGGGCTCGCCGGTCGGCGAGGTCCAGGCAATGGCGATCTGCGGTTCGGCGGAGAGGAAGACCTGGGCGCGATCGAGCTGATGGCGAAGGCGCGCCAATTCGTCGACGAGCTGCGCCTCGCGCTGCGTCCAGCGCGCGCGGCCGGTGAGATGCAGAAGCGCGGTGATGGTCGAGAACAGGACGAGGCCGAGCACGAGAAGGATGCCGGCAAGGCCGGATGTCTCGGCCATTTTGTCCGGTGCGATCAGGTCGAAGGACTGCGCGGAAACGGCCTGGGGAAATGCAACGGAAGCGCTCGCGGCGAATGCCGGCACAAGACAATTATCCCGGCAAGTCAGGTCATGCCAAGTCAGTGCCATGGCCGCCGTGCCATCCGTCTCTCCTCGACGCGCGACCTCGGGGGCGCGGCACGCGCGCAGAGGACCGCGATCGAGCCAGCGTCCGCCCCGCCGCTCGAATCACCTGGACTGTAGCCTTAGCCTGAGCGATTGAGAATCCGGTTAAGAAAAGGACAACGGCCGGGATCAGTTCACAGCGTTGCTTCCATCATGGTCCGGAGCGCCGGGGTCACGTCAGGCAGAACGCCGAACCAGGCCTCGAAGGCGGGACGCGCCTGGTGCAGCAACATGCCGAGGCCGTCGACCGTCGGGTTGCCGCGCCGCCGCGCGGCCGCAAGCAGCGGCGTCTCCAAGGGTACGTAGACGATATCGCAAACGATCGCGGTGACCGGCAGCGTCCGGAGCACGATGTCGAGCGGCGGCTGGCCGAGCATGCCAAGGCTCGTCGTGTTGACGAGCAACCCAGCCTCATCGAGCGCCTCGTGCCGCTTGCTCCAGTCGCACACCGCGATCGGCGGCCCGAATTCCTGCGCGAGTGCGTCTGCGCGCGCGCGATTGCGGTTTGCGAGCCAGATTTCCTGGGCGCCCGCCTCGATCAGCGCCGTGAGCACCGCGCGGCAGCCGCCGCCGGCGCCGAGCACGACAATCGGCCGGTCGCCGGCATGCCATTCCGGCTGCGCACTAGAGACGCTGGAGATGAAGCCGTAGGCATCGGTGTTGCGGCCTTCGAGCTGTCCATTCGGGCCGACCACGATCGTGTTCACCGCGCCGATCCGGCGCGCGACGGGATCGACGGAATCGACGAGCCGCAGCGCCGTTTCCTTGTGCGGAATCGTCAGATTGCAGCCGGCGAAATTCAGCACGGGCAAGGCGCGGAGCGCCTGTTCGAGCTGATCCTGCTTGATTTCGAGCGGCACGTAGCTGCCCGCAAGCCCGTAATGCTGCAGCCAATAATTATGCAGTTTCGGCGAGCGCGAATGCATGACCGGCCAGCCCATGACGCCGGCGAGCAGAAATTTCGAGCCTTGAGACATGCGCTTTCTCGTCTCCGACTCAGCTGTCGCGGGCGATAATGTGGAAGAAAGTTCCCGAAGCATTGCCAAGACGGCTCCCTGCTGGATGCCAGTCCCCGCCGTAAGCATCGGTCATATCCGCGAACGGAGCGTTACCGGAAGCCTCC
>JAFAVH010000183.1 GCA_019242655.1 Methylobacteriaceae bacterium | reverse complement strand
ATTTGCGCGACAAAGGCGGTCATGGCGTCGTTGCATGCTCCGCGCTGAAGCGCCAATATCGCGACATCCTTGCCCGCGCCGGGCACGACATTGTGCGCTTTGTCTACCTCAAGGGCGACAAGGCGCTTATCGCCAAGCGCATCACCGCGCGTCACGGTCATTTCATGCCGCCGGCGCTGCTCGACAGTCAGTTCGCGACTCTGGAAGAGCCCGGTCCTGACGAGAACCCGATCACGGTGCCCGTCGACGGCACCCCGCGCGAGATTGTCACAAACATCCTTGCCGCGCTTCGCGCCGCCGCGAATGCGGAACAGCCGCATTGAGCCGCATCTCGCTTGTTCTTTCCGACGTCGACGGCACGCTCGTCACGACGGAGAAACAACTGACGGACGCGACGATTGCCGCCGTCATGCGGCTCGCTGATCACGGCATTCGGTTCACGGTGACAAGCAGCCGCCCGCCCTTCGGGCTGCGCGCGCTGGTGGATCGGCTGCACTTGCGGTTTCCACTTGGCGCCTTCAATGGCGGCTGTCTGGTCGAGCCCGATCTCACGATCATTTCACGCCATTGCATTGCGGCCGACGCCGCGGCACGCGCAATCGGCGTCCTGCAATCCTTCGATGTCGGAATCTGGCTTTTCAGCGCCGAGCATTGGTGGCTGCGAGATCCGAACGGCGATTATGTCGAACGGGAACGCCGCACGGTCGCCGCCGAACCGGCAATCATCTCGGACTACAATTCGCATCTCGCGCACCTCACCAAGATCGTCGGCGTCAGCCGCGATTTCGACCGCCTCGCCGAATGCGAAACCGCAGTGAAAGCGGCGCTCGGCGCAAGCGCGTCCGCCGCGCGCTCGCAGCGCTACTACCTCGACATCACGCCGCCGGGCGTCGACAAGGGAACCGTCGTCGATGCGCTCGCGCGACGTCTCAACATTCCGGCCACGGAAATCGTCACGATCGGCGACATGGACAACGATGTCAGCATGTTTCGCAAAAGCGGCTTCAGCATTGCCGTCGGCAATGCCAGCGATGCGGCAAGAGCGGCGGCGTCGGTCATCTGTACGAAGACAAACGACAATGACGCATTCACTGAGGCGGTCGACCGCTTCATCCTGCCGCGTCTTGCGGAGACATAAACGGCGCTAGCCGTGCCACACCCAAATGTGCATGGGATCGCTGACATTCTTCAGGGATTGCAGGCCCGCATCTTCGAACACGGTCTGCGTCTTGCCGCGGATGAGGCTGTAGGCGCTGTCCGAGAGCGCCACGCCGCCCGGCAACGCGCATTCCTGGACGCGCACCGCAAGCGTGACGCCCTCGCCTAGCCGATCCGATTCGTGTACGACCACGTCGCCGATGGCGATGCCGACTCGAAACCGGACGGGACCCGCGGAGAAATTGCCGGTTTTGAACTCGGCCAGCGATTGCTGGAAGAAGACGCCCCACTCGGCTGCATCGACGACGCTGCCGAACTCGATCAACGCGCCGTCGCCCAGCATCTTGAACAGATTGCCGCGAAACCGTGCGAGGCTCGGTATGATCAGGCCGCTGAAAATGCGATCCAGCGCGGCCAACGTCTCGGGTTCGTTCTCCTGGATGTATTTGCCGAAACCGACGAAGTCGAAGGAAACGATCGCCGCCAAACGCCGCTCCGCTTTCTGCGTCGGCGCCCATTGCAGCCGGCGCAGGACCGAGCGAACGCGCGCGAGGAGCTCGCGCAGCTCACAAGGCTTTGCGAGATAGTCATCAGCGCCCATCTCAAGTCCGACGACGCGATCGATTGCGCTCGCCGTCGCGGTCAGCATGATCACAGGAACAGGGCACGTCTGCTTGAGATAGCGGACGATCGACAGTCCATCCTCCTCCGGCATGTTCAGATCGAGCACGACCAGATCCGGCTTTTGATCGTTGAGCTCGCGCCGAAGACTTGCGCCGCCGTCGCAGAGCGTCACCTCAAAGCCGTGCATGCCGAGATAATCGCCGACCATTTCGCGAGCGGCGGCCTCGTCGTCGACGACAAAGATGCGAGGGGTTGTCATGCGCCCGGCGCGTCCGCCGCTGCTTTCAGCCGCACCACGAACGTGCTGCCGCTCATGCCGTCATTCGGCTCAACCGATATGTCGCCGGCATGCAGCTCAATGATACGCTTGGTGATCGACAGACCAAGGCCGGTCGAGGATTCTCCACCCGTCGGTTTCGCCGAGAGACGCTGAAAGCGGCCAAACATGCGCTCTTTATCTTCGGGCGCAAAACCCGGCCCGCTGTCGCTGACGCGAATGACCGGTTCTCCCGCTTCTTGCGTGGCGGACACGGCGATCTCGCCGCCGAGCGGGCTATATTTCACCGCGTTGCCGATGATGTTATCGAGCGCCTCGCGCAAGCGGTCGGGATCGCCGCGCATCGTCAGACTGTCGGAGATGGCGAGCGACATGTTCTGTCCTTTACGCGCCGCGAGCGTGCGATTGGATTCGGCCACTTCGCGAATGAGGTTGGCGACATCCAAGTCTTCCCAGCGAACGGAAATATCGAGAACGCCGGTCGATGCGTCGCTCATGAGCTGGTTGACCATCTCGGTCAACCGGCGCGCCGATCCTTTGATCTGGACGCACTGCGCCTCCATCTTGTCGGCGCCGGCACCGGACGCAACAAGCTCATCCAGCATCTCGGCGCGTCCGAGAATGACGCTGAGCGGGTTCTTCAGATCGTGCGCCACAGTCTCCAGAATTTCGCTTTGCAACGCATTGGTGCGGCGTGCGCGCTCCCACTGCGCTTCGAGACGCCGGTTGGCGAAGGTCAGCTCCTGCGTGCGCTCGGCGACGCGCCCCTCCAAGTCGCGATTTGCTTGTTCGAGCTGCCCATAAAGGGCGACGTTGTCGAACGCGACCGCCAGACGCGAGCAGAATATCTCGACAAGCGAGCGATGCGTGTCGGAAAGCTCGCGGCCGGTCTCGAGCAGGACGACGATTTCGGAGCCCGATAGCGTCCCGATATAGAGAACCGAGCGCGTCGGCAGGAACTCGGTCTTGCGCTGCGCAAAAGCGCGCTGGATCGCATCCTTCAGCTCGGGCGCGAGAAGCTTCACTTCGGAGCACCCGGTGTAGCTTCGGTAACATCCCGATCCTGCCAGGACGGAGAAATGCTGGCTCGCGCCGTCGACGTCCCGCAACACCAGGATACCGGCGCAATCGACGACAAGAAGGGACGCGATCTGCGTCAGGACGCCTTCGGCTAATTTCTGCATCGACTTGAAATCGAAAAGCGTTGGCGTGGCTTCGATGATGATTTCGAGGCCGCGCCGCGTCTCTTCCATCCGTTGCAGCTGCTGGTAACCGCGCAACGCCGCAGTGAGCGTCGTAAACAGCTTGTCGGCAGTGAGTTCCGTCTTCGCCTTGTAGTCGTTGATATCGAAATCGACGATCACCCGACGCTCGGGCGCCTGGCCCGGCTGTCCGGTGCGGAGAATGATGCGCACCGTTTCGTTCTTCAGCTCTTTGCGGATGAAGCCCACGAGATCCAGACCGGCGGAGTCCGTCTCCATGACGACATCGAGAAGAACGACCGCGATATCGGGATTGTCGCGCAGCAACGCGCGCCCTTCCTCGGCGGAATAAGCCGACAAAAGCGTAAGCCCACTGCCATTCAGCGCGTAATCGTAAAGGGCAAAGCGCGTGCCTTCATGGACCGCGGGATCGTCGTCGATGACCGCCACCTTCCGCGGCTTCCCGGCCGCGGGGAGCTGCGTGTCGGCGTCTTCCGCCGCGAATTCGAGAGCGTCGTTTTCTTCAGCCATTTCGATTCACGTTCCTAATACGATCGCGGCGGCGTCCTCGTGCGGCGCCACACGCGGAATTACGACGCGAAATGTCGTGCCCTGCCCCGGTTCCGAGGCGACGCTGATGCGTCCGCCGAGGCGCCCCGTCACGATGTTGTGCACGATGTGCAGCCCCAGTCCGGTCCCGCCTTGACTTCGTCGCGTCGTGAAAAACGGCTCGAAGACCCGGCGCCGCACGTCAGCCGGCATGCCGCGGCCATCGTCCGAGAAGATGATTGCCACCTGCTTCGTGTCTTCCGTCGCGGCGCGGATTTCGACAGAGCCCGGTTGGCCCGGCTCGAATGCATGAGCGACCGCATTGAGGACGACATTTGTGACGACCTGCCCGTAGGGGCCGGGATATGAATCCATGGTGATCCCCGCGTCGCACGTGAAGGTGAGCTTGACGCGGCTTTTGTTGAGTCCCGGCCGCAGACTCGCGATCACCTGCTCGGTCAGCTCTTTCAGATCGAAAACGCGCCGTTCGATATGGCTGCGGTCGACCGCAACCTGCTTGAAGGACTGTATCAGCTCACCCGCCCGCTGCAGATTCGAAACGAGCTGCGTCGCCGCTTCGCGGTTCCCTTGAATAAACTCGGTGAGCCGCGACCGTTTTAGTTCGCCGCGCGCAAGCTCGTCAGCCAGCATTTCGCAGCGCCGCGCAAGCGTCGAGGCGACCGTGAGGCTGATTCCGACGGGATTGTTGACTTCGTGCGCAACGCCGGCGACGAGCCCACCGAGGGCGGCCAGTTTCTCGGCTTCGATCAAGCTATCTTGCGTCTTGCGCAGTTCCGTGTAAGCCAATTCGGTGCGCTGCTTAGAGCGGCGCAGTTCTTCTTCCGCCTCGACTTTCGCGATCGCGTTCTCACGAAACACCTCGATCGCGCGGGCCATCACACCGATCTCATCCTTGGCATCGACGCCACGCACTCTGGTGTGAAGATCGCCGGCAACGATGGCGTCCATCGATTGCGCCAAATCCTGCAACGGCGTGATAATGCTGCGCACGATCAAGATGCCGAAGATGACGATGAAAAGAAGAAACAGCGCGGTCACGCCGGCGATAAGAGTGTAAATCGTCTTCAGGCTGTGATCGAGCCGTTCCTGCGCGGCATTCTCGCGGGCCTGCATTTCAGCCGAGAGCGTTGTCGTCGCAGCGCTCATTTCACCCTGGCTTTTGTCGACTTGATCGCGCAGCAATTCGGATTGCTTGTCGAACGCGGCCGCAAGATTGTCGACACCGCGCCGCAGCTGCGTCGCGCGGGTTTGCAGAGCCTTTAGGCTCGAGGTCTGAATTTCACTGTCGGCAAGATCAAGCATCACCGGCAGCGTGTTCTCGATTGCCATGAGATTCGTCACGGCCTCGCGCGCCGAAGCCGCCGACAGCGAAAGATAGTAGGAATTGATCGCGACGAGAGCTGCTGAAAAATTCTCGCGCGATTTCCTGAGACTTGGGCTCAAGAGCGAGCTGCGGCCCTCGATCGTGCTTTCAAGAATGGCGTAGAGGCCGGTCATCTCCTTCGTCGGCGTGAGCACTTCGCCTTCGTAGATTTCGGCGATCTTGTCGCGCACCGCGCGCAGCGCGTCGAACCCGCCGACCAGCTTGTTCGCGATATCCGAAAGCGCGCGCGTTGCCGGCCGCAGCACTGGATCTTCCGCCGCACGCGGGATGAGATTGCTTTGCAAAGCGGTCCATCGGCTTTCCACTTCTGCCAGAAGCTCGGGGCTCGGCTGCGTGAAGTAGCGATGGATGAGGCCCTGGATGCGGCCCGACTCGGAGTCGATCTGCGACACGACGCGCTCGGACGCGCGCACTTTGACGAGGTCCGACCAGGTATTGTTGACGATGGTTGCGCTGTCTCCGATCAACACGGCGAGGATCAACACGAGAGCCGCGTTGACGACGGCAATCGAAAGGATGCGCCAGCGGATGGGCATTCGGCGCAGCAGCGCCGGCACGGCGCGTCCGTTGATCTTTGCAGAGCGCGCGGTGACCGGTTCGGACGCGTGCGAGGCTTCGACGCTCGAGCGGCTCATTGCACCTGGCGAATCTTATCGGCGAGGTCGCGCGAGGCTTGGTCGGACAAGACGCGATCGTAAATGCCCTTCGTGGCCTCGATGAAGGGCGTGCGATCGAGGTCCCTCACCACGGTCACGCCGTTCGATTCC
>JAFAVH010000006.1 GCA_019242655.1 Methylobacteriaceae bacterium | reverse complement strand
CGTCCGACATCTCCTGCGCGACGTCGCCGGCGCGGCGGGCAATCACAAACTTCATCATCTCGGCGCGAATGCGCTCGGCGGAAAGCACGGCGAGACCTTCGCGCTCGGCGATCGCCGCGTCGCGCCCGGCGCGATCGAGTAGCCCTTCGCCATACGCCGCATGAAAACGGAAAAAGCGCAGGATGCGCAGATAATCCTCGCGAATGCGCTGCCGCGGATCGCCGATGAAGCGGACGCGGCCGGCTCGAAGGTCCTCCAGTCCGCGCGCCGGATCGTGCAACGCGCGGTCGGCGGAAACGGAGAGCGCATTGACTGTGAAGTCGCGTCGCCGCGCATCCTCATCGAAATCGCGGCCGAAGCGCACGACCGCGCGCCGCCCGTCTGTTGCAATATCCTCGCGCAACGTGGTGACCTCGAAGGGGTGCCCGCGGACCACCACCGTAACGGTGCCGTGATCGATCCCGGTCGGCACCGGCTTGAAACCGGCGGCCTTGGCGCGCGCGATCACAGTTGCAGGCAATGCCGTCGTTGCAAGATCGATGTCGCCGGTCGGAATGCCGAGTAACGCGTTGCGCACCGCGCCGCCGACGATGCGCGTCTCCTCGCCGCCGCAATTGAGGACATCGAGAAGGTCGAGCACCCGGCGATTGTCGAACAGCGCCGCAATCGCTTTGTCCGCGTCCACGTTCATTCGAAATGACCGGGCAAAAGCCGCCCGTTCTCGACATGCGCCGGCACGTAGGCACCCCTCTCGCGCGGCGCGAACAGGCCAAGCAGAATGACTCCCGCGACAGCGACGGCGAGGCCGGCAAGCGCCAGAGTGGCAAGCCGGCTGTGCGACCAGGCCTCAACCGCGAACGGATATCGCTGCCTCGCCGACATGTAGAGAACGTAGACGGCGAAGGGGAGAGCGAAGAGGAGCGCCGGTTCCAGAAGAACGCGAAACATCACAAATGCAGTTTCTCGTACATGCTGCGGACGATGCCGGCCGTGGCGCCCCAGATGTACCGCTCGTTCCACGGCATCGCATAGAAATGCCGTGTCGTGCCACGCCATTCGCGCGAATGGCGCTGATGGTTTTCCGGCTGCATCAAAAATGCGAGCGGCACTTCGAAAGTGTCGTGCACTTCGTTCGTATTGACGAGGAGCTCGAACGGCGGCGTCACCAACGCAACGACCGGAAGAATGCGAAAGCCGGTTCCCGTGAGATAGGGATCGAGATAGCCGATCGGCTCGACATGACGCGGCTCTAGGCCGATCTCTTCCTTGGCTTCGCGCAAGGCGGCCTCGCAGGGCGTCTCGCCTTCGTCGACCTTGCCGCCGGGAAAAGCGATCTGACCGGAATGCTGACGCAGCTCGCTCGAGCGTGTCGTCATCAGTACCGTCGCCTCGCTTTCGCGCGAAACGAGTGGCACAAGGACGGCGGCGAGCCGCGCATTTGTGGCGACGCCGTGCGCCTGCAGGCTCGCCTGATTGAGGACGTGATCACCGTGTTTCGGCGCGGTGCTCAAATCGAGCGCCTCGGCCGCAAGATCGAGCGACAGACGTGCGCGCGCGCGGGCGATGATCTCCGCCGTCGGCAGAGCAGGGCGCTCGGCGTTCACTTTGAGCGGTGCGTTCACGAAAGCGCTTCCAACTGATCGGCGCGCATCATCGGAAAGAAAGCACCGTTCGATTCAACACCGAACATCTCTTCGCCCGCAACCATGCGCTTCTCGCCGAGATCGACGAGATCGTAGAAAAGCGCGCGCTTCACCAACGCCCAGAGATCTGCGCGCACATGCACATAGGGCTTGAGTCCTTCGGCTGCGCCGGCCTCGAAGCGCATGGGGTGATCGGGGCCGGCGTCCACCCACTCGTCGACATTGGTGCGGAACCTCAAAGTGCGCCCGCGCTCGTTTTTCTCCTGCGCCAACTCAACCGCCAGGAAAGGTGCGTCCTCGACCTTGATGCCGACCTTCTCGACCGGGGTGACGAGCACGTAGCGGTCCTCGTCCTTGCGTAAAATTGTCGAGAAGAGCCGCACCAGCGCCGGGCGCCCGATCGGCGTGCCGTTGTAGAACCAGGTGCCCTCGCCGGCGATGCGCATGTCGAGATCGCCGCAGAAAGGCGGATTCCAGAGGTGCACGGGCGGCAGCCGGCGCTGCTCGCCGCCGGCCGCGCGGGCCGCCTGCGTCAGCCCTTCCAGACTGCGGCTCGCCGAAGATGCCGCTTCGCCGCCTGCCTGAACCCCTTGCGCCATAATCTCGCACCATTGCACGTCAGGATCGATGCTACGGGCCTGACGCTTGCAAATTCGGACCTCGCAAGGCCGGCATTCGCACATGCCGATCCGCTCGCGCCGGTCGAACGCATCGACAATGCCCGCCGGCAACCTAATCTAGGTGGCGGCGGGCGAATCGGAAACGGCACATCATGGCCGTGAAAGCTTGAGATTAGAGGCCCCATGTCGCTCCAGGACGTTCAACACTCCTCGCAACCGACTTCACTAGAATCGGCCGTGGCGGTCGCCGCCGAGCACGCCCTGCAGCGTGTGGCCACAGCCCGCGCCGCTGTCGGAACGGTCATTTTCGGTCAGGAGCAGGTCGTGGAGCAGGCGCTGGTGACGCTGCTCTCGGGCGGCCATGGGCTGCTTGTGGGGGTGCCCGGACTTGCCAAAACCAAGCTCGTCGAGACGCTCGGCGTCGTCCTCGGCTTAAGCGCGCAGCGCGTCCAGTTCACGCCAGACTTAATGCCGGCTGACATCCTCGGCTCGGAAGTCCTTGAAGAATCGGCCGATAAGCGCCGCATGTTCCGCTTCGTCCCGGGCCCGATTTTCGCGCAGCTTCTGATGGCCGACGAGATCAACCGCGCGAGTCCGCGCACGCAATCGGCACTGCTTCAGGCGATGCAGGAGCAGCATGTGACGGTCGCTGGCAGCCGTTACGACCTGCCGCGGCCCTTCCATGTGCTGGCGACGCAAAACCCGCTCGAGCAGGAGGGGACCTACCCGCTGCCGGAGGCGCAGCTCGACCGCTTCCTCATGCAGATCGACGTGCTCTATCCCGATCGCAATGCCGAGCGCCGCATCCTGATCGAGACGACCGGAGAAGCCGACCAGAAGCCCAAACAGGCGATGAGCGCCGACGAGCTCATGCAAATCCAGCGGCTCGTACGCCGGCTGCCCGTCGGCGACACAATCGTGGACGCGATCCTTGATCTCGTCCGCCGCGCCCGCCCTGGCGAGGGCGACGCCGAGATCGTCAAGCACGTCGCCTGGGGTCCGGGCCCGCGCGCGGCCCAGGCCCTGATGCTAGCGGTCCGCGCGCGCTGCCTGCTCGACGGCCGGCTTGCTCCATCGCTCGACGATGTCGCGGCGCTTGCCCCGCCGGTCCTGAAGCACCGCATGGCGCTGACCTTCGCCGCGCGCGCCGAAGGGGAAACGATGCCGGGCCTCATCGGCCGGCTCGTCTCGCGGCTGGGATAGATGCTCACCGCGCGGGTTCTCACGCGATCGGAATCGGCGACCGCGCCGCGCCATCAGGAAGGCGCGCTCGCGCTCGCACGCCGGCTGCCGAGCCTTGTCGCCTCGGCGAAGGAACTTGCCGCGAGCGTCATGCACGGCGTCCATGGACGCCGCCGCGCCGGCACCGGCGAGAATTTCTGGCAGTTCCGCCCCTTCACCTTCGGCGAGTCGGTGCAGCGCATCGACTGGCGCCGCTCGGCGCGCGACGATCGCCTCTATGTGCGCGAGCGCGAGTGGGAGGCCGCGCACACGATTTTCCTGTGGATGGACCTTTCTCCGTCGATGGCCTTCCTGTCGTCGATGGCGCGCCAATCAAAGGCCGATCGGGCACTGGTCCTCGGGCTCGCCACCGCGGATCTGCTGGTGCGCGGCGGCGAGCGCGTCGGCCTTCTCGGCATGACGCGGGCGATTGCCGCCCGAAACATCGTCGAGCGGCTCGCTGAAGCGCTGGTCGTCGAAGACCTGCGCATGTCGTCTGCCGGCCATCCCGACTTTCCTTCAGACGAACCGCTGCCGCAGCGCACGCAAGTCATCCTCATCAGCGATTTCCTCGTGGCGCCGGATGCACTCGCAACGCGGTTGCGGTGTATCGCCTCGAATGGCGCGCGCGGACATCTTGTGATGATCGCCGATCCCGTCGAGGAGACGTTCCCCTTCGAAGGTCATACCGAGTTTCTCGACGTCGATTCCGGCGCGCTGTTCCGTGCCGGGCGGGCAGAGGCTTATCGGCCCGACTACGTCGCGCGTCTCGCGCGACATCGCGAGCGCGTGCGCAATGCCGCGCGTGAAGTTGGCTTCAGTTTCGCGCTGCATCGCACCGACGCCCCGCCCGCGACCGCGCTGCTCGCCTTGCGCGGACGACTCGAGGCGAATGTCGATATCGGAGCCGTCGCGTGAGCTTCCTGCCGCTCGCTTTCAGCGCGCCGCTCGCGCTCATCGGCTTGGCGCTCCTGCCGGTGATCTACTATTTGCTGCGCATCACGCCGCCGCGGCCGCGGCAGATTCCGTTCCCGCCGCTGAAGCTCATTCTCGACATCGAGCCGAAAGATGAGACGCCGGCGCGCACGCCATGGTGGCTGCTTGCGTTGCGTCTGGCGATCGCGGCCCTCATCGTTCTCGCAATGGCGGGTCCGATCTGGAACCCGCAACACGGCGGCGCCGACGGCAAGGAGCCGTTGCTGGTTCTGCTCGATGACAGTTGGGCCGCAGCGCCGACATGGGAGCAGCGGCTCAAAGTAGCGCTGGCGCAGGTTGATGACGCGGCGCGTCAGGGCGCGCCGACGGCCGTCGTCACGGCCTCGGAGGGCGCGCGCGAGGCGGTTCTCTCCGATGCCTCGCATACCGCGCAGAAGCTGCGCGCATTAAAGCCGGTGCCTTTCCTTCCTGATCGGATGAATCTTGTCGCGCCGATCGAGCATTTCTTCACTGAGCATCCGCGTGGGCATCTCACCTGGATTTCAGACGGGCTAGCATCGGGGCAGACGCGTCCTTTCGCCGAGAAACTCGCCGAACTCGCCAAGAACGGCGAGGTCGAGATTGTGAATGGCGAACGCTCGCCGCTGGCGCTCGCCGGCGCAGCGAACGAAGCGAGTGTGCTCAATGTCAATGTGCTGCGCGCGACGAATGACGGGCCGCAGCAGGGCAGAGTCCGCGCGCTCGATCTGAAAGGCGTGCAGATCGGCGACGCGCCGTTTGCCTTCGGCAACGCGACCGAGACGCAAGCGCGTTTCGATCTGCCGATTGAATTGCGCAACGACATCGCGCGGCTCGAGATTGCGGGCGAGCGCTCGGCCGGCGCCGTCACCTTGCTCGACGAGCGCTGGAAACGTCGGCGCGTCGGCATCGTCAGCGGCGCCACCGCAGATGTCGCGCAGCCGCTGCTCGCGCCGTCCTACTATTTGCAACGCGCGTTGCAGCCGTTTGCCGATGTGCGCGAGGCGCGGCCGGGGATCGCCGATCCAATCGGCGCGCTGCTCGACGATAACGTCAATGTCATGGTGCTCGCCGATGTTGGCGTCGTTGCGGGACTCGCGCACGACCGCTTGCAGAGCTTTATCGAGGACGGCGGCGCTCTGGTGCGCTTCGCCGGAACGCGGCTCGCGGGATCGTCGGACGATCTTGTGCCGGTGGCTTTGCGGCGCGGCGGCCGCACGCTCGGCGGTTCGCTTTCGTGGGACACGCCGAAGAAGCTTGCGCCGTTCGATCGTACAAGTCCGTTCTTCGGACTCGCAGTGCCGGACGAGGTGACGGTCTCGCGTCAGGTTCTTGCCGAGCCCGAAGCCGGGCTGCCGGCGCGCACCTGGGCGGCGCTTGCCGACGGCACGCCGCTTGTCACCGCCGAACGCCAGGGCAAGGGCATGCTCGTGCTCTTCCATGTGACGGCGGATACGACCTGGTCGAACTTGCCGCTCTCTGGTCTATTCGTCGACATGCTGCGCAAGATCCTCGCGATCTCCGCCGATACCGGCAAGACGGACGAAGATGCGACCTCCGCGGCGAAGCAGCAGGCCGCAACACTCGCTCCGTTGAGCACGCTCGACGGTTTCGGTGCGCTCGGGCCGCCGCCCTCGACTGCAAAACCAATCCCGGCGAATTTTACCGACGTCGCCGGCGCGGATCATCCGCCGGGCTTTTACGGTCCGCCCGATGCGCTTGTTGCGGTGAACCCGCTTGCGCTCGATGCAAAACTGCAGGCCGCCGATTTCTCGGGGCTCAATTTCCGCCGCGAACCGCTCAATGCCGGCGAGCCGATCGACTTGCGGCCATGGCTGATTGCCGCAGTTATCGCGTTGTTGATCGTCGACGCGCTCGCCTCGCTCTTCCTTTCCGGCGGCGTGCCGTTGCGTCGCCAGCGCCGTGCAGCAATCGCGGGACTCGTCGCATTGTTCGCGTTCGGCACGGCGACGATGCCGTCTTTCGTTGTACCGGCGCGGGCCGAAGAACGCGCACAACAAATCTCACCGCGCGATCTCGAATCTGCCCTGACAACACGCCTCGCTTATGTCGTCACCGGCGACGCGCAGGCCGACGAAGCAAGCCGCGCCGGCCTCACCAGTTTGACGCGCGCGCTCGCGGCGCGCACCTCGCTCACGCCAGGCGATCCGGTTGGCGTCGATCCCGCACGCGACGAACTCGTCTTCTATCCCTTGATTTACTGGCCTGTTGTCGCCGGTAAGCCGCTGCCGCCGCAGAACGCCATCAACAAAATCGCGACGTTCATGAAGCAGGGCGGCACGATCATTTTCGACACGCGCGATGCGCTGGCCTCGCGCCCCGGCGGCCCGATGACCCCGGAAGCGCGTTGGCTACGCGACCTGCTCGCCGGCGTCGACGTGCCGGAACTTGAGCCGGTGCCGCACGACCACGTCATCACCAAGACCTTCTATTTGCTTGACGGCTTCATCGGCCGCACGACGATCGGCCAAACCTGGATCGAGGCGTTGCCGCCGGAGCCGAGCGACGGCACACCGCGTCCGGCGCGTGCTGGCGATAGCGTGTCGCCGATCGTCATCACATCGAACGATCTTGCTGCGGCGTGGGCTGCCGATCGCAATGGCGAGCCGCTTTATCCGCTGGTGCCCGGCGGCACGCGCCAGCGGGAACTCGCGATCCGCGGCGGCATCAATCTCGCTATCTATACGCTGACAGGCAATTACAAATCGGATGTGGTTCATGTCCGCGATCTTCTGGATCGGCTGGGACATTGATGATGCTCAAATGGCAAACCACCTCCCCGGACGCCGCAGGCGATCCGGGGTCCAGAGGCAGATGCGTTTGCGCTGGGTCCCGGATGCCGCTTCGCAGGCAAGCTTGCGCAGCCTGCGTAGACTTGGCTGCATGCGGCTCCGGGAAAGTGGCCACCGTCGATTGTAACTGCCCGTGACTCAGTTCGACCTCTCGCTTTCACCGCTTCTGCCGCCCGCGATCATCATCGCGCTGGCAATCGCGGCTGCGCTCGTCGTTGCGTTGGCGCTCTATGCGCGGCGCCCGGGCGCTTTCCTTCGCGCGCTCGGATTTGCGCTGGTCATATTCGCGTTGCTCGATCCGTCGCTTGTCCGACAGGATCGCGACCCTCTGAAAGATGTCGTCGCAATCGTGCTCGATCAAAGCGGCAGCCAGACGATCGGCGAGCGCCGCGTGCAAACCGAACGTGCGCGCGCCGAGCTCGAGAAGAGCCTCGGCTCGCTTGGCAATGTCGAGACCCGCTTCATTGAGACCAGCCGCAATGACGCGGAGAATGACGGTACGCGGCTTTTCTCGGCGCTGAATGCCGGCCTCGCCGATGTTCCGCCGGAACGGATCGGCGCCGCGATCCTCGTCACGGACGGCGTCGTGCATGACATTCCCGCCAATGCAGACGCACTCGGCTTCAAGGCGCCCTTGCATGTGCTCGTCACCGGCCACGAAGGTGAGCGCGACCGCCGCATCGAGGTTTTGGAAGCACCTCGCTTCGGTATTGTCGGCAAGGATCAGACAATTGAAGTGCGCGTGCTCGATACCGCGCGGCAGAAGATGCCGGTGCGGCTGAAAGTCAGCCGCGACGGCGCCGAGGTCTCTTCGATTCAAGCGCAACCGGATGAGCGCATCGAGGTGCCGGTGCGCATCGAGCACGGCGGCCCGAACGTCGTCGAGATCGAGGTCGAGGCGCTGCCGGACGAGCTCACCGCGATCAACAACAAGGCGGTGCTGACAATCGAAGGCGTGCGCGACAAATTGAAAGTGCTGCTCGTCTCCGGTGAGCCGCATGCGGGCGAGCGCACTTGGCGCAATCTTCTGAAGTCCGACGCGAATGTCGAGCTCGTCCACTTCACCATTCTGCGGCCGCCGGAAAAGCAGGACGGAACGCCGATCAACGAATTGTCGCTGATCGCGTTTCCGACGAGCGATCTCTTCGGCCGCAAGATCAACGAATTCGATCTGATCATCTTTGACCGCTATTCGAACCAGAGCATTCTGCCGTCGGTCTATTTCGAGAATATCGTGCGTTACGTCCGTGACGGCGGCGCGCTCTTGATGGCGGTCGGGCCGGATTTTTCCCGTGCGCAAGGGCTCTACTATTCGCCTTTGGGAAAAATCGCGCCGGCGCGGCCTGATGGCAGTCTCACCGAGCGTCCGTTCCGCGCCGATGTGACGGAAGACGGCCGCAAACATCCCGTGACGCGCGGGCTTCCCGGCGGCGAGGGCGAGAAGCCGCAATGGGGCGAGTGGTTCCGGCAGGTGAACACGACCTTGTCGCGCGGCACCGGCGTTCTGTCCGGTGCGCAGGATAAGCCCTTGCTTGTTCTGTCGCGCGAGCAGAAGGGCCGCGTCGCGCTGCTGCTCACCGATCAGATGTGGCTTTGGGCACGCGGCTATGACGGCGGCGGACCGCATCTCGATCTTTTGCGCCGCTTGGCCCATTGGCTGATGAAGGAGCCTGATCTCGAGGAAGAGGCGCTGCGCGCAACCGTGCGCGGCCACGAACTTGCGATCGAACGGCAGACGCTGAAGGACAGCGCGCCGCCGGTGACGGTGACGACGCCATCAGGCGCGCAGCAACAGGTGACGCTCAATCAATCCGAGCCCGGTCTTTGGCGCGCTTCGATTCAGGTCAAGGAACTGGGACTTTATCGTCTGACGGACGGCGAGCAATCTTTCCTCGCCAATGTCGGTCCGGAAAATCCGCGCGAATTCCAGGAAGTCGTGTCGACTCCGGAAAAGCTGCGGCCGCTTGCGGAAGCAACCGGCGGCACCGTCAGGCGCATCGCCGCGGATGCGCAGGGCGCGATCAACATGCCCCGCATCGTCGCGATGCGCGACAGTCCTGTCTATGGCGGCTCGGATTATATCGGTGTCAAACGCAACGCGGTGAGCGTCGTGAAGGGCATCGGCATCGCGCCGCTCGCCATCGGCTTCGCCGGCATGATCGTGCTGATTGCATCGATCGTCGCGGGCTGGGCTTGGGAAGGAAGGCGTCGGCGCTGGCGGCGCGCGGCTTAATCTTTGCGCGCGTCTGCCTTCGGCAACGAGGCATAAGCCGCGCCGCCGGCTACGAGCGCCGCGGTCAAAAAGGCGCAGACGGCAGCGATCGGATCGCGATCATGCGCTTGCGCCCACGCCGCGATAAGCCCGGCGCAGCCCTGCATTATCGCGACGCCGAGGAACGCCGCCATGTTGAGCGTCGAAAGCGCGCGTCCCGACAACTGATCGGGATACGTGTCACGCACTTGCGAATATAGCAATCCCTGGGATGAGCACACCGCGCCGAAAGCCACGGCCCATGCGACATCGAACGATGTCGAGCCGCCAAAGGCGAGCGCCGCCGGACATACCGCCGATGCAAATGTCGCCGCGACGATCAGGCGTGGACGCGCGCGCATCCCAGGGTCGATGAAGCCGTAAAGTGTCGGCGCGATGATCATCGCGAGCGACATCGCCAGAATAACATTACCGATCGCGACGAGATCGAGGTCGTGCCGGCGGGCAAAGAGCGGCGCGATCCACAAACCCCGCAACGTGATCACCGTGGGGTAGGTGACGAGCCCGATTGCAACGAGACCTGCGGTCTGGCGAAAGCGCATGACGCGGAGCACGCCGCGGATCGCTTCGGAAAGCGTCTCGTTCGCGCGTTTGTGATGAAGTTCCTCAAGGCCGATCAGCAGCCACAAGGCAAGCGCACAAAGTGCGCTCGCCGCTCCGAGCGCGATAAAGCCTGCGCGCCACGATGAGCGCTCGACCAGAAAAGCGAGCGGCGTGCCGGTCACGATCATGCCGGTGTAGCCGATGGTGAAAACGATTCCGGACAACGACGCGAAACGCTGCGGAGAATAGTGCCGTTGGATGAAGAGGAACGTCGCCATGAGCGCCGGTGCGCATCCGACGCCAATGAGGAACTGCGCGGCGAGCAGCACATCGAAGCGCGTTGCGACCGCACAGACTCCTGCACCGAGCGCTGCGAGCAGCAACGGAATTGCTACGACCGCGCGAATATTGAAGCGATCGAGCGCGACCCCGAACGGCAATTGCATCAAGCCGAAGGCGAGATGAAAGATGCCGGCGAAGTAACCGATCTGCTCGGCCGAAACCTTGAGGTCCGCCTCGATTCCATGAGCGACGATGGCCGGCAGCGTGCGCAATGCGTTGCTGAGCGCAAACGCAATGTTGAGTGCGGCAAATCCGGCGAGCGAACGAAGTTTCAAGCTTCGGGCGACTATGCCGTCGTTGCGTAGCCGCCATCGACGGGAATAACAGAGCCGCAAACGAAGCCGCTGGCTTTCGAGGCGAGATAAATCGCCACGCCCGCCATGTCCTCCGGCTGTCCCTTGCGTTTCATCGGCGTCTCATCAAGCGACGCGTCGGCAAACTCTTGCGGGATTCCCGCGGTCATTTTCGAGGGGAAGTAGCCCGGCGCGATCGCATTCACCGCGATATGTTTCTTCGCCAAATTCTTTGCCATCATGCGCGTCAGATGCAGCACGCCGGCTTTCGAGGCCGCGTAAGAGTAAGTCTCAAGATCTGACGTGTGCATGCCGTCGATCGAGCCGATGTTGATCACGCGCGCGTAATTGTCGGGCGAGCCGGCGGCTTCGAGCAACTTCCGCAACCGCTGCGTCAGGAAGAAGATGGATTTGACGTTCAAGTCCATGACCTTGTCCCAGCCGGACTCGGGGAATGAATCAAAATCGGCGCCCCAGCTCGCGCCGGCATTGTTGACGAGAATGTCGAGGCGTTTCTCGCGCCCCTCCAGGTCTTTGGCGAGCCGCTCGATCTCGTCCATGCGCGAGAGGTCGGCGGGAAGCGGGATGCACTCGCCATGCGCGGACAGCTCCTTCGCCAGTTCGTTGCAGGCGTCCGCCTTGCGCGCCGAGATGTAGACCTTGGCGCCGTTCTCGACATAACCGCGCGCGATC
>JAFAVH010000389.1 GCA_019242655.1 Methylobacteriaceae bacterium | reverse complement strand
CGATCTGTTGGCCGCACCCTTTCCCGGCGAGATGCAAGGCTTGCGCGGCGGGCTCATCCTCGTCCGCGGACGTGCAGGAGCGCGCGCGGGCGATCGCATGCGCCGCGGCATCATCATTGTCGAGAAAGGCGCCGGCGATTATGCCGGCAGCAGAATGATCGCCGGGACATTGATTGTCCTCGGCGCCACCGGACGGCTGCCGGGCTATCTGATGCGGCGCGGCTCGCTGTTTCTGACCCAGGAGCCGGCGCTCTCACCTACATTCCTGCCGTGCGGCGCGTTTCCATTTGGCTTCACGCGCCTATTTGCAGACCATCTCAAGGAGGAAAGCCGCGCTGCCGCTCGGCTCCTACGAGGCTCGTTCGAGCGTTATGCGGGGGATATGGCCGTGCTCGGCAAAGGCGAGGTTCTCGTTGCTGCACGCTGATCAACGCATACGCTTTGACGAAAGACGCGACGCGTTTCTCGAAACGGTGCGCGCACGCAAGACAATCATGGGCATCCTCAACGTCACGCCGGATTCCTTTTCCGATGGCGGGCGTTTCAATTCGCGCGACAGGGCCGTCGAACAAGCCAGGAAATTGCTTGCCGACGGCGCAGATATCGTCGACGTCGGCGCGGAATCGACGCGACCCGGCTACGCGCCCATCTCTGCCGAGGACGAATGGGTGCGGCTTTCACCTTTGCTCGAACCGTTGCTCGACGAAGTCGATGCACCGTTTTCCATCGACACGTACAAGGCGGCGACAGCGCGCCGCGCGACGGAGCTCGGCGTCGTCGTGGTGAATGATGTCTGGGGTTTGCAGCGCGATGCGGCGATGGCGGACACAATAGCGGAAGCCGGAGCCGCGCTCGTTGCCATGCATAACCGGGCCGACATCGATCCGGCGAGCGACATCGTTGCCGATATGCGCCGCTTCTTCAACCATTCGCTGCATCTCGCGCAGCGCGCAGGTATCCCGAGCGAGCGCATCATCCTCGATCCCGGCATCGGCTTCGGCAAGACGAAGCAGCAGAACCTCGCCGCGCTCGCCGCGACCACAAAGCTGCAGGATTACGGTCTGCCGATCCTCATCGGCATTTCACGAAAATCGATTTTTGGCGCGCTTCTAGGCGCAAATGTCGACGGGCGGTTGATCGGTACGATCGCAGCCAACCTCGTGATGGCTATGTATGGCGCCAAAGTTTTCAGGGTTCACGATCCGGCCGAACATCGCGCTGCATTCACGGTGCTTGATGCAATCGCCAACGCCTCGTGAAAGCGCTCCCGCTCCGATCGGCCTCGGATTTGGCAGCAATGTCGGCGATCCCGCCGCCAATATTCGCCGCGCGCTCCAGGAAATCGAAGCACGCGGCATTGCGCGGATTTCCGCATCTTCTTCGCTCTGGCGCACTGCGCCGTGGGGCTATACCGCGCAGGAAGATTTTGCCAATCTTTGCGCGCTTGCCGAGACGCGGCTTTCTCCTGCCGAACTCCTTTCCGCTCTCAAGAGGTTGGAAACCGATCTCGGCCGAACCGCGAACGTTCGCTGGGGGCCGCGGCTCATCGACATCGACATCCTTTTCTACGATGATCTCGAATCGGAACATGCCGACCTCACCTTGCCACACCGCGAACTCCTTCGCCGCGCTTTCGTCCTCGCTCCGCTTGCCGAAATCGCTCCCGACCTCGTGATTGCCGGACGCAGGATCGCAGATGCGGCCCGGGAGATCGATCGCGCCGGGATCGTCAAATGGGACGCCAAATGAATGTTCAACCGTTCGGGAAAGCACGATGAGTAGTGCAGGATTTGCTTCAACGGGCGATCTTCAGGACAAGAAGATCACTTTTTCCGAAGTAGGATCGGGTCTCTACGCCTTCACAGCCGAGGGCGATCCGAATTCCGGGATCATTGTCGGCGACGATTGCTGTCTGGTCATGGATGCGCAAGCGACGCCCGGCCTCGCCTCGCTCGTCATAGAACGTGTCCGTCAGGTGACAGACAAGCCGATCAAATACGTCACTCTGTCGCACTACCATGCCGTACGCGTCCTCGGCGCCTCCGCATACAAAGCGCAGGCAGTGATCGCGTCGCAAGAGACGCGTCGTCTCGTCGCCGAACGCGGCCAGCAGGATTGGAATTCGGAATATGGGCGGTTTCCCCGCCTGTTCAGCGACGCGCAATCCATTTCCGGCCTCACATGGCCGAACGTTACATTCGTGGGCGAACTCACGCTCTATCTCGGCAAGCGCGAGGTTCGGCTGATGCAGATCGGCGCCGGGCACACATCCGGCGACATCGTCGCCTATGTCCCCGATGCTGACGTCATGTTCACCGGCGATCTCGTCGAATACCATTCGGCCTGCTATTGCGGCGATGCGCATTTGCGCGAATGGCCC
>JAFAVH010000313.1 GCA_019242655.1 Methylobacteriaceae bacterium | reverse complement strand
GCGGTTAGCATCGGCCCCGCGACGAGCTGGATGGCCGGCCGATTGGCCGATATCGCGCCCATCAGCTGCGCCGGGACTGTCTTGTCGCAGCCGCCGACCAGCACAACCGCGTCCATCGGCTGGGCACGGATCATCTCCTCGGTGTCCATGGACATGAGGTTGCGGAACATGAGGCTCGTCGGGCTGAGGAAGACCTCGCCGAGCGAGATCGTCGGGAATTCGATCGGCAGTCCGCCCGCCGCGGTCACCCCGCGCTTCACCGCCTGGAGCAATTCCGGGAAGGCGCGGTGACAATTGTTGAAGCCGCTGCCGGAATAGGCGATGCCGACGACCGGCCGCGCCAACGCTTCGCTCGAATAGCCCATCGAACGGGCGAAGGAGCGCCTGATATAGAGCGAGAAGGCGCTGTCGCCATAGTTCGTGAGGCCGCGGGCGAGGCCGATTGCTTTTTCGGTCATGGTCACGTGGTCGTCGGATGCGCTAAGGGTCGGCGGACAATCACGCCCGGGACACGAGAAAGCAACCGCGCGCGGTAGGAGGATTGATGTATGCAGAAGAGGGCGTGAAGCTCAGCGCCAAAATGCCCGTGCCGGAGAAAATGCGCGCTTGGGTGCTGGGCGACCCTGGCGAGCTGAAGCTCGTCGACAAGCCCGTGCCGGTGCCGAAGCGTGCCGAGGTTCTGGTGCGCATCGACGCAGTGGCGATCTGTGCCACCGACCTCGAAGTAATCGCGCAAGGACCGCCCGCGAAAATTCAAGGCGGGTTGCCGTTCAACAAGAATTGGACGCCCGGTCACGAATATATGGGCACGGTCGCCTCGCTCGGACCCGGCGTCGATGAGTATCAAATCGGCGAGCGTGTCACCGTCGAAATTCACGCGGGCTGCGGCCAGTGCAAGCGCTGCCGGCAGGGCATGTACACGTCGTGCCTGAACTACGGTTTGAATTACGGCGACGTCGACAAAGGCCATCGCGCCAACGGCTTCACCACGGACGGCGGCTTCGCCGAATACGCCGTCAACAACATCAACACGCTCGTTCATGTACCCGACGACATGTCCGACGAAGAAGCGACGCTCGTCGTCACTGCCGGCACGGCTATGTACGGCTTGACCGAGCTCGGTGGGCTTATTGCTGGCGAGAGCATTGTCGTCACTGGGCCGGGTCCGATCGGGTTACTCGGTGTTGCCGTCGCAAAGGCCCTCGGTGCAGAGCCGGTGATCCTCACCGGCACGCGCGACAATCGGCTTCAGATCGGCCGCGAGCTCGGCGCCGATCACGTGATCAACGTGCGCAAGGAAGATGCGGTCGAAGCGGTGCGACGCATCATGAACGGCAAGGGCGTCGACTATGTGCTCGAATGCGCCGGCGCGCCGAATGCGATCGATGAGGCCGCGCGTATGGTCAATCGCGGCGGCAAGATTTGCCTCGCCGCGTTTCCGCGTGAGCCGGTGCCGATCGATGTCGCCGCGCTCGTGCGAAACAACATCTATCTCTACGGCATCCGCGGCGAGGGCAAGAGCGCGACGCACCGCGCTGCAGCGTTCATGGCGCAGAAGCGTTTTGATGCGACGAAAATCCACACGCACACATTTCCGCTCGACGATCTGCCGACGGCGCTGCGCTATGCGCGCGATCGCGTCGACGATGCGATCAAGGTGGTGGTGAAGCGCCGGATGGAAGTGGCGCGGCAGGAAGCGGCGGAATGAGTTAGAGCCCATCCGCGCTTTCCGCATCCCCGGACGCATGCAGCGAAGCGGAATGCGATCCGGGGTCCAGGGAGATGCGTTTGTTCTGGATTCCGGATGCCGCTACGCGGCTCCGGGAAGGTGCCCAACGATACGAGTAGTGAATGCAACCCTTCGACATTGTCATCCGCAACGGCACAATTGTCACCGCGACCGACACGACACGCGCCGATGTTGCGATCGCCGGCGGCACGATTGCGGCGATCGGCCGTGGTCTCGAATCAGGAAAGCGAGAGATCGACGCATCGGGCAAATACGTCATGCCGGGCGGCATCGACGCGCACGCGCATATCGAGCAGTTGACGGCTTCGGGCCTGCTCAATTCCGATAATTTCGAGAGCGCGACGAAATCCGCCGCGCTCGGCGGCACGACCACGGTTCTCTGTTTCGCCGCGCAGCATGTCGGCATGAGTCTGACGAAAGTCGTCGAGGACTATCACGCGCTGGCACAGCGCGGCGCGGTCATTGACTATGCCTTTCACATGATCCTCGCCGATCCGCGCGAGGAGGTGCTCCGCGACGAGCTGCCGCCGCTGATCGAAGCAGGTCATTCATCGCTCAAAGTGTTCATGACCTATGACCGTCTGCGCGTCGACGACATGCAATTGCTCGACGTCTTGATGGCAGCGCGGGAAAATAAGGCGCTCGTGCTCGTGCACGCCGAGAATCACGGCATGATCACGTGGCTGTCGAAACGGCTTCTCGCCAAGGGCTACACGGCGCCGCGCTACCATGCCGTCTCGCATCCGCGTCTTGGCGAGGTGGAAGCGTTCACGCGACTGATCGCATTCGCCGAATTCATCGATCAGCCCATCATGATCTATCATGTCTCGTCGGCAGAAGGCGCCGCTGTCATTCGCGCTGCGCGCGGCCGCGGGTTGAAGGTATTTGCGGAGACGTGTCCGCAATACCTTTTCCTGACGAAGAACGATCTCGACAAAAGCGGCATCGAAGGCGCGAAGTGGATGTGCTCGCCGCCGGTGCGCGAGCCAGCGGACCAAGAAACGCTATGGCAGGCGCTGTCGCTCGGCGACCTGCAACTCGTCTCGTCCGATCATGCGCCCTACGCGTTCAACGAGAAGGGCAAGGTGATGGCTGGCACGTCTGCGAATTTCAAGCAGATTCCGAACGGCATGCCGGGCTTGCAGGCGCGGTTGCCGCTGCTCTTCGACGCCATGGTTTCGAACGGCCGCTTCGGCGCGCAAAAATTTGTCGAATGGACATCGACCGCGCCTGCGCAAATCTATGGTCTTGCGCCGCGCAAAGGCGCGATCGCTGTCGGCGCCGATGCAGATATCGCCCTTTGGGATCCCGATAAGCGGGTGACCTTTTCTGATGTAGATGTCGTTGATGGCGCTGGCTATACACCATATGTGGGGCGTACGGTGCGCGGCTGGCCGGTCGCCGTTCTGCGCCGCGGCGAGGTGATCGCGGAGAACGGCAGCTGCGTCGCCAAGCCCGGCAGCGGCGAATTTTTGCCGCGAAAAGCAGGCGCCGCTGCCGAACCGCTCGGCCGATCTTCGCCGGAATTCGACCCCGGGCGAAACTTTGGCGCGCGCCTATATTGAGCACTTCTTTTAGGAGAAACAAATGCGCGAACAGTTCAACGCCGAACTAAGAACGGCGATGAAAGCCGGCGACAAGCGCCGCGTCGATACGCTGCGGATGGTCAACGCTGCCCTCAAGGACAAAGACATAGAAGCGCGCGGTCACGGCAAAAGCGTGTCTGACGACGACATCCTCTCGCTGCTGCAGAAACTTGTGAAGAGCCGGCAGGAATCGCTGGGCATTTACGAGAAGGCCGGCCGTACCGACCTCGCGACGCAAGAGCGCGAGGAGATCGAGATCATCACGTCATTCCTGCCGCAGGCCCTGAGCGATACCGAAATGAAAGAAGCGATTAGCAAGACGGTCGCCGACACCGGCGCCGGCACGATCAAAGACATGGGCAAAGTTCTAGCCGCGCTCAAAGCGCAATATGCGGGGCGCATGGATTTTGCGCGTGCCAGCGCAATCGTGAAGGCGAAACTGACGTCGTAAGAAACTGACGTCGTAAAAAGGGGCGCCGAAGCGCCCCTCCAGAAAACTTTAGCGCGACGTGCCGGACGTCGGCGCGCCGCCCATTCCGCCGCCGCCACCCATGCTGCCGCTGCCTTGGGTCGCGCCACCCTGCATTGGGGCGCCCGCCGGCATGTTCGGGTTGCCCGGTTGGCCATCCATGCCACCCATGCGGCTCTTCTTATGGCGCTTCTTATGCTTGACGCTGACGATCGGGTTATCGTTCATCCCTTTCATCCCGGGACCACTCGCGGTCGGCAGTGGTGCGGCAAGCGCGGCCTGAGCACCGATGAACATCGCTGCGGTCGCGATGAGGGTCAGTTTACGCATATGTGAATCTCCTTCGGTCGACTTTCGACGCAGGACAATGCAATCGCCGCGATGCGGTTCAGGAGAAGGTTGTTTTGTTTCCCGCAGCGGAGCTTGACCGCGCTGAGCGTGCTGTGGATTGCGGGAGCAGAGATGAGAACATAATCTGAACAAAAAGGCTGAGCGGCTTTCCGGCCTGTAATCTAGCGCGAGATGCGATTCTCCCCGTCCTTCCTTGACGAGATCAGAGCCCGGCTGCCCGTCTCGGAGGTAGCGCGCCAACGCGTTCGGCTGAAGAAAGAAGGGCGCGAGTGGCGCGGCCTGTCGCCATTCAATGCGGAGAAGACGCCCTCGTTCTTCGTCAACGACCAAAAGGGGTTCTTTCACGACTTCTCCTCGGGCAAGCATGGCGACGCATTCAAGTTCGTCATGGAAACCGAGGGGGTCAGCTTCCCCGAGGCGGTCGAACGGCTGGCCGCCATGGCGGGCATTCCCTTGCCGACACCTTCGCCCGATCAGGACGCGCGCGAGAAGAAGCGCGCCTCGCTCGTCGAGGTGCTGGAAATCGCAACGCAATTTTTCGAGGCGCGGCTAACCGACAAAGCCGGCGCGCATGCCCGCGCCTATCTCGCGGGACGACAGGTCACACCGGCCCTGCAAAAGGAGTTCCGTCTGGGCTACTCGCCCGCGGATCGATACGCGGTCCGCGACCACCTCGCTGGGCGCGGCGTCGATCGCGAGGCGATGATCGAAACCGGCCTGCTTGTGCATGGCGAGGACATCGCCGTTCCCTATGACCGCTTCCGCGAGCGAATCATCTTTCCGATTCAAGACCGCTCCGGCCGAGTGATTGCGTTTGGCGGTCGGGCACTCGAAAAGGATGTTCAAGCCAAATACCTGAATTCGCCGGAGACGCCGCTCTTCCATAAGGGGCAGTGCCTCTACAATCATCACCGCGCTCGAAAAGCCGCGCACGAGAGCAGCCGGGTTGTGGTCGTCGAAGGCTACATGGACGTGATCGCCATGGCCGGCGCCGGGATTGCCGAATGCGTCGCGCCGCTCGGCACGGCACTCACGCCTGAGCAATGTGAATTGCTTTGGCGCATGGCAGAGGAGCCGATCCTTTGCTTCGACGGCGACAAGGCCGGACGCAAGGCTGCCTATCGCGCGATCGACACCGCGCTCCCGCTGATGAGCGTCGGGCGCAGCCTGCGTTTCGCGCTACTTCCCGAGGGCGTCGATCCGGATGACCTTGCGCGCTCCTCAGGGCCCGCGGGCGTTGCTGACCTGCTCGATGGCAGCCTGCCGCTCATGGATATTCTCTGGATGCGCGAGACAGAAGGCCGCATCTTCGATACGCCCGAGCGACGCGCCGCGGCCGAACAACGCCTGTCGACCTCGGTCCAGACCATCCGCGACGCCTCGCTGCGCCGCCATTACGAGCAGGAGGTCTGGGCCCGGCTGCGCCGGCTTTTCGACACCCGCACGTCGGGGAGGCCGTTTGCCCGCCGAAATCCGATGGCCGGCGCGCGGTTTGGCAGGAAGCCAGGCCCAGCCCCGCTTGGCGCGCCCGTCGAGATAAGCCCGACGCTTTTGCGGTCCCCCCTCCTTGCCGGGCGCATCGGTATGCCCATGCGGGAGGCGCTGATCCTCCTCGTTCTCATCAATCATCCCGCGCTGATCGGCGCGCACGCCGAGGACCTTGCGCATCTCGATCTAACAAGCCCGGAAGCGCGGCGCGTTTGCGATTTCCTCATCCGGCATGGCGAAGACATTGTGGATGCCGGCAATCTCGCCGGCGCGCTCGACTCCGCTGGCTTTGCAGCACTACGCAACACACTGGAAAATTTCACCGCTCTCACGTCGCTCTGGTCGGTCCAGCAGAAGGCATCGGACGCGGACGCCGAGGCGACGCTCAAGCAGGCGTTAGCCTTGCATCGAAGGTTCGGGGCGTTACATACCGAATTGCAAGAAGCGGAGGCGGCGCTGGCTCGGGAGGCGAGCGAGCACAACCTGGCGAGATTGAGGGACATCCAAGCTCAGCTTTCGGCGCTAGAAGGCACGGAAGCGGTGATCGAAGGGTTCGGCGAGGCGTCTGGCCGGCACCGCCGCGACCTCTGAAGGGTCGGGCGGGCGTCTGCGTCTTGTTCCTGCCCGACTGTCGTGGTTTACGGGGCCTAAATCCCCATACGGCAGTTTCGCGGGTCGGCGAATCGTCCGGCGGTTTGTCCCTTTTTGGCGAGCGAATTGAACCGGGCGCGGGCGGCGCCCTGTTTCGGAGTATGCTTATGGCAAAGCGAGACGAGGAAAAGCAGGAGGGCGATGCCGCCGTCGCGGTTGAAGCGCCCGATAGCCCGCTCCTCGACCTGTCGGATGCCGCCGTCAAGAAGATGCTCAAAGCCGCCAAGAAGCGCGGCTTCGTCACGTATAGCGAACTCAACTCCGTCATGCCTTCGGAAGAGGTGAATTCCGAGCAAATCGAAGACACCCTCGCGATGCTCAATGAAATGGGCATCAACGTCATCGAGAGCGAAGAGAGCGACGGCGAAGAGGGTGAGGAGAATGCGGGCCAGGAAGAGGACGAGCCCGAGGGCGGCGACCTCGTCGAAGTCGCGCGCCCGGCACCGGTTGCGACCCGCACCTCGGAACCCGCAGACCGTACCGACGATCCCGTGCGCATGTATCTGCGCGAAATGGGCTCGGTCGAGCTCCTCTCGCGCGAGGGCGAGATCGCCATTGCCAAACGCATCGAGGCCGGCCGTGAGGCAATGATAGCGGGCCTTTGCGAGAGCCCGCTTACGTTCCAGGCAATCATCATCTGGCGCGACGAGCTGAACGACGGCAAGGTGCTCTTACGCGACATCATCGATCTTGAAGCGACCTATGCCGGCCCCGACGGCAAGAACACGCCGAAGGTCGATCTCTCCGCGATCGGTGGCGAGGCGCCGGCGACGGCACCGCGCACGCCGCCGGCCGGTCTTGATGGCGACGGCGAGCCGCCGATGGGCGAAGAGAATTTCGATGACGAAGACGACATGGAAAATTCCGTGTCGCTCTCGGCGATGGAGGCCGAACTAAAGCCGAAGGTTCTCGAGACCTTCGACCGCGTTGCCGACGCCTACAAAAAGCTGCGGCGCCTGCAGGACCAGAACGTCGAGAACAAGCTGAAGAACGAGACGCTCACACCCGCGCAGGAACGCAAGTATAAAACGCTGAAGAAAGAAGTCGTCGCCGACGTCAAGTCGCTGTCGCTCAACCAGAACCGCATCGACGCGCTGGTCGAGCAGCTCTACGACATCAACAAGCGCCTCATCGGCCACGAGACCAAGCTGTTGCGGCTTGCCGAAGGCACCGGTGTCGGACGCGAGGATTTCCTTAAGAACTATCAGGGCCAAGAACTCGATCCGAAATGGATTCTTCGGGTGTCGAAACTCGGCTCGCGCGGCTGGCGTGAATTCGTCGGCCGCGAAAAGGATCACATCAAGGAGCTGCGCTCGGAAATCCATTCGCTCGCCACCGAGACTGGTCTGGAGATTCAGGAATTCCGCAAGATCGTGCAGATGGTGCAGAAGGGCGAGCGGGAAGCCCGCCAAGCCAAGAAAGAAATGGTCGAAGCGAACCTGCGCCTCGTCATCTCGATTGCCAAGAAATACACCAACCGCGGCCTGCAATTCCTCGACCTCATCCAGGAAGGCAATATCGGCCTGATGAAAGCGGTCGATAAGTTCGAATATCGCCGCGGCTATAAGTTCTCGACTTATGCGACGTGGTGGATTCGCCAAGCGATCACCCGTTCGATCGCCGATCAGGCGCGTACGATCCGCATCCCCGTGCACATGATCGAGACGATCAACAAGATCGTGCGCACTTCGCGTCAGATGCTGCATGAGATCGGCCGCGAGCCGACGCCGGAAGAACTTGCCGAAAAGCTCGCAATGCCGCTCGAAAAAGTGCGCAAGGTCCTGAAGATCGCCAAGGAGCCGATCTCGCTCGAGACGCCGATCGGCGACGAGGAGGATTCGCATCTCGGCGATTTCATCGAAGACAAGAACGCGATCCTGCCGATCGACGCTGCGATTCAGTCGAACCTGCGCGAGACGACGACGCGTGTGCTCGCTTCTCTGACGCCGCGCGAAGAGCGCGTGCTTCGCATGCGCTTCGGCATTGGCATGAACACCGATCACACGCTCGAAGAGGTCGGCCAGCAATTCTCGGTGACGCGCGAGCGCATCCGCCAGATCGAGGCGAAAGCCTTGCGCAAGCTGAAGCATCCGAGCCGGAGCCGGAAGCTGAGGAGCTTCTTGGATAATTAGTGGCCGAGTTCGTTTGTCCCGGAAGCCGGCAGCAGCCCTAGCAGTCAGGCTGGGAGGACTCCCGCGCGGTTCCGTTATCCTGCAAAAGTCTGGTATACCAGGACTAGGCACGCCCGAGGCGCGTCTATAGTCTTGTACCACACAGCGCCGCCGCAGGCCGAACCAGAAGCGCGATGCAACAAGAGCACGGAAACGTCCGCGAACTCCGGAAATTCGACCATCCCGGCGAAGGCCGCCGCCGCGCGCGGCCGGTGCCGAAGGGCCGCCAGGTCGACCCCGATGCGGCGCACGAGATCGCAGCCCTCCTCGGCGACCGATCGCGCCGCCGCGACCTCCTGATCGAGCACCTGCATCTCATCCAGGACACGTACGGGCAGATTTCCGCCGCCCATCTCGCCGCGCTCGCCGATGAGATGAAGCTCGCCTTCGCCGAAGTCTTCGAGACCGCGACCTTCTACGCCCATTTCGACGTCGTGAAGGAAAGCGATCCCAACATTCCGCCGCTCACCATCCGTGTCTGCGATTCCTTGACCTGCGCGATGTTCGGCGGCGAGAAGCTTCTCACCGAGCTTAAGTCGCGCGCCGGCGGCGACATCCGCGTCGTGCGCGCGCCCTGTGTCGGGCGCTGCGACACGGCGCCGACCGCCGAGGTCGGCCACAACTTCGTCGATCACGCGACGGTCGAGAGCGTTCTTGCCGCCGCAAAGGCGCACGACACGCATGCGCACATTCCCGACTACGTCGATTATCACGCATACGTCGCGCAGGGCGGCTACGCTTTGCTTAATCGCGTGCGCTCCGGCGAGACGCCGATCGAGCACGTGCTCGACGTTCTCGACAAAGCCTCGCTGCGCGGTCTCGGCGGCGCCGGCTTCCCGACCGGCCGCAAGTGGCGCTCGGTCATGGGCGAGAAGGGCCCACGGCTCATGTGCGTCAATGGCGACGAGGGCGAGCCCGGCACCTTCAAAGACCGCTGGTTCCTCGAACGCGATCCCCACCGCTTTCTCGAAGGCATGCTGATCGGCGCGCATGTCGTCGCGGCGAGCGACGTCTACATTTACATGCGCGACGAATATCCGGCCGTGCTCGAAATCCTGCGCCGCGAGATCGCCAAATTGCCGGAAGGCGGCCCGACCTTGCATCTGCGTCGCGGCGCCGGCGCTTATATTTGCGGCGAAGAATCCTCGCTGTTGGAGAGCGTCGAGGGCAAGCGCGGCTATCCCCGCCACAAGCCGCCGTTCCCGTTCCAGGTCGGCCTCTTCGGCCGCCCGACGCTCATCAACAATGTCGAGACGCTCTACTGGGTGCGTGACGTCGTCGAGCGCGGGCCTGAATGGTGGACGAGCAATGGCCGCAACGGCCGCACGGGGCTGCGCTCTTACTCTGTATCCGGCCGGGTGAAAGAGCCCGGCATGAAGCTCGCGCCGGCCGGCGTCACCGTGCGCGAGCTGATCGATGAATTCTGCGGCGGCATGGCCGAGCGGCACACATTTCACGCTTATCTGCCTGGCGGCGCGTCGGGCGGCATCCTGCCCGCTTCGATGGACGACATCCCGCTCGATTTCGGCACATTGGAAAAATACGGCTGCTTCATCGGCTCGGCCGCCATCGTCATCCTCTCGGATCAGGACGACGTGAAGGGAGCCGCCTTGAACCTCATGCGTTTCTTCGAGGACGAGAGCTGTGGGCAATGCACGCCGTGCCGCATCGGCACGCAGAAAGCGGCGAAGCTGATGGAAAATGGGCGCTGGGATCGCGACCTTCTGAACGAGCTCGGCAACGCAATGCGCGATGCTTCGATTTGCGGACTGGGTCAGGCGGCATCCAACCCGCTGACATCGGTGATCAAATATTTTCCGGCAGAATTCGCGCCTAGGGAGGCCGCGGAGTGAGCGACAAAATCATCTTCGAGCTTGACGGTAAGCAGGTCGAGGCGCTGCCCGGCGAGACGATCTGGCAAGTATCGAAGCGCCAGGGCCACGAAATCCCGCATCTCTGCTTCAAGGATGCGCCGGACTACCGTCCCGACGGCAATTGCCGCGCCTGCATGGTTGAGATCGAGGGCGAGCGCGTGCTCGCTGCGTCATGCAAGCGCATGCCCGCCGTCGGCATGAAGGTGAAGTCGCAGAGCGAGCGCGCCACCAAAGCGCAGAAAATGGTGATGGAGCTGCTCGTCGCCGACCAGCCCGCGCGTGAGGAGTCGCACGATCCGGATTCGAAGTTCTGGCATTGGGCCGATCGGCTGGAGATCGACACCAGCCGCTTTCCCGCCGCCGAGCGCTGGACGACGGATTCGAGTCACCCCGCGATGCGCGTCAATCTCGATGCCTGCATTCAATGCGGGCTCTGCGTGCGCGCCTGCCGCGAGGTGCAAGTGAACGACGTGATCGGCATGGCCTATCGCAATGCCGGCGCAAAGATCGTCTTCGACTTCGACGATCCGATGGGCGAATCCACTTGCGTCGCCTGCGGCGAGTGCGTGCAGGCATGTCCGACCGGCGCGCTGATGCCGGCCTCGCTCATGGACGACGCGACGCAGAAGCGCGCGGTGTGGGCCGATCGCAAGGTCGACTCGCTTTGCCCGTATTGCGGCGTCGGCTGCCAGGTAAGTTATCAGGTAAAGGACGAGAAGATCATCTATGCCGAAGGCCGCGACGGCCCGGCAAACCGCAACCGGCTTTGCGTCAAAGGACGTTTCGGTTTCGACTACATCCAGCATCCGCACCGGCTGACGAAGCCGCTCATTCGTCTGCCGAACATGCCGAAAGATGCGAACGATCAGGTCGATCCTGCCAATCCTTATACCCACTTTCGCGAGGCTTCATGGGAAGAGGCGCTCGACGCCGCCGCCGCGGGATTGAAACGCATTCGCGATCGCGATGGACCGAAAGCGCTCGCCGGCTTTGGCTCGGCGAAAGGCTCGAACGAAGAAGCCTACCTCTTCCAGAAAATGGTGCGCACCGGATTCGGCTCGAACAATGTCGACCATTGCACGCGCCTCTGCCACGCCTCGTCCGTCGCGGGGCTGATGGAGGGCTTGAATTCCGGCGCGGTGACCGCGCCCTTCCATGCCGCCGCGGACGCCGAAGTCATCGTCGTCATCGGCGCCAATCCGACGGTCAATCATCCCGTCGCCGCGACGTTCATCAAGAACGCGGTCAAGAACGGCGCAAAGCTCATCGTCATGGACCCGCGTAAACAATCGATGTCGCGGCATGCATGGCGCCATCTGCAGTTCAAGCCGGGCGCCGACGTCTCGATGCTGAACGCGATGCTGCACACGATCATCACCGAGGGTTTGACCGATCAGCAGTATATCGCCGGCTACACCGAGAATTTCGACGCGCTGAAAGAGAAGATACTCGATTTTCCGCCGGAGAAGATGGAAGCGATCTGCGGCATCCCCGTGGAAACGCTGAAGGAAGTCGCCCGCACGTACGCGCGTGCGCGTAGCGCGATCATCTTCTGGGGCATGGGCATCAGCCAGCACATTCACGGCACCGACAATACGCGTTGTCTGATCGCGTTGGCGCTGACGACGGGGCAGATCGGCCGCCCCGGCACGGGGCTGCATCCCTTGCGCGGGCAAAACAACGTGCAGGGCGCCTCCGACGCCGGTCTGATCCCGATGCTCTATCCGGACTACCAGCCGGTTGAGAAGCAGCAGGTGCATGACCTCTTCTCGGAATTCTGGGGCCAGAATCTCGATCCGAAGCGGGGGCTGACCGTCGTCGAGATCATGAACGCGATCCATGCCGGTGAGATCAAGGGCATGTATATCGAGGGTGAGAACCCGGCGATGTCGGACCCCGATCTAAACCATGCGCGCGTCGCGCTCGCCAAGCTCGAGCATCTCGTCGTGCAGGATTTGTTCGTGACCGAGACGGCGTTTCATGCCGACGTGATCCTGCCGGCCTCTGCCTTTGCCGAGAAGGTCGGCACATTCACCAATACCGATCGTCGCGTGCAGATGGCGCGGCAGATCGTCGAGCCGCCGGGCGATGCGCGCCAGGATTTGTGGATCATCCAAGAAGTCGCCAAGCGCATCGGCTGCGATTGGAATTACAATGGCCCTGCCGACGTGTTCCACGAGATGACGCAGGTCATGCCGTCACTCAATAACATAACTTGGGAGCGGCTCGAACGCGAAGGCGCGGTGACTTACCCGGTCGACGCGCCGGACAAGCCCGGCAATGAGATCATCTTCGCCACCGGATTCCCGACCGAAAGCGGGCGCGGCAAGCTCGTGCCGGCGCATGTCATTCCACCCGACGAAGTGCCTGACGACGAATATCCGATGGTATTGTCGACCGGCCGCGTCCTCGAACATTGGCATACGGGCTCGATGACGCGGCGCGCCGAGGTGCTCGACGATATCGAGCCGGAGGCGGTCGCCTTCATGTCGCCGAAAGAGCTGCGGCGACGCGGTCTGCGCCTCGGCGACTTCATCAAGCTCGAGACGCGCCGTGGCATCGTCGAGGTGAAGGTGCGTTCCGACTCGGATGTGCCGGAGAACATGGTGTTCATGCCGTTCTGCTATGCGGAGGCGGCGGCGAACCTGTTGACCAACCCGGCGCTCGATCCGTTCGGCAAGATTCCCGAGTTCAAATTCTGCGCCGCGCGGGTGACGCCGATCGAGGTGCGCGAAGCGGCGGAGTGATAGCGTCATGCCCAGGCCAAGCCCGGGCAAGACGCCGCGGCCTGGTCGCGAAACACGTCTCGACGGGCGGCACTGCACTTCATAGTCTGCGCCCATGACCTCCAACGCGCCACAGCCTATTCCCCCCGCCGGTCCCGGCCCGCTGCGGCAATTCGAAATCTACCTGCAAGGCGCGATGGCCGGCGCGAAGCCGGTCGTTCCGATTGCATTCGCCGAGCTCGAAACGAAAGCGCGCGAGAAGCTGACGCCGGAAGCTTACGCCTATATCGCTTGCGGTGCCGGCTTCGAGCACACGGTTGAGGAGAACAAAGCCGCTTTCGACCGCTGGCGCATCGTCCCGCGCATGCTGCGCGATGTTGCGAGCCGCGATCTCTCGATCGAATTGTTCGGCCGCAAGCTCAACACGCCGCTGCTTATCGCGCCGATCGGTGTGCAGGAACTCGCGCACAAGGACGCCGATCTTTCGACCGCGAAAGCCG